>NZ_JBEXIL010000026.1:0-90093 GCF_040608555.1 Micromonospora sp. NPDC005172 | reverse complement strand
GCGTGGAAGTGCACGCTCTGTTATGACCGGTTGGGTGTGGGGATGACGCCGGCGTGTGCGCAGGCGTGTCCGACGGAGTCGATCCAGTACGGGCCCCTTGACGAGTTGCGGGAGCGGGCCGCCGAACGGGTGGCGACGTTGCACGAGCGGGGGGTCCCCGAGGCGCGGTTGTACGGGCACGACCCGCACGACGGCGTGGGTGGTGACGGGGCGTTCTTCCTGCTGCTGGACGAACCCGAGGTGTACGGGTTGCCACCGGACCCGGTGGTGACCACCCGCGACCTGCCGAAGATGTGGAAACGCGCCGGCATCGCCGCGCTCGCCATGGCGGCGGCCACCGTCGCCGCCTTCGTCGGGAGATCCTCGTGAGTCCGGAGCGCCCTGTGGTGGGGGACCGCTTCCGTCGGTTCCGCGAGCGCCTCGCCACCCCACGGCCGGACCTGCCGGCCCAGCGGCAGGCGGACGAGCGCGCCGACGTGGACGTGCCACCGAGCCGCCGTACCCACGGGGACCGGACGTCGCAGCCCCCGGAGAACGCCGCGCGCCGCACCCGCCGCGGCCGTCGCGGTGGCGGCGAGGAGTTGCGGGTCCCCGAGGCCGAGTTCACCTCGTACTACGGCCGGCCCATCCTCAAGGCACCCGTGTGGAAGTGGGACATCGCCGCGTACCTGTTCACCGGTGGGCTGGCCGCCGGCTCGTCGTTGCTGGCCGCGGGAGGCCAGCTCACCCGTCGGCCGGTGCTGCGCCGCGCCGGCCGGGTCACCGCGTTGGGCGCCGTCAGCGCCAGCGCGGTCTTCCTGATCAGGGACCTGGGCCGGCCGGAGCGGTTCCACCACATGCTCCGGGTCGCCAAGCTGACCTCACCGATGTCGGTGGGCACCTGGATCCTCACCGCGTTCGGACCGGCCGCCGGCCTGGCGGCGATCGCCGAGACCGCCGGCTGGCTGCCCCGGCGCGGGCTGCTCGGGGTGGTCGGCCGGGCACTGCCGCCGGCCGGTCACGCCGCCGGGCTGGTCGCCGCCGCCACCGCGCCGGCCCTGGCGACGTACACCGGGGTCCTGCTCGCCGACACGGCGGTGCCGTCGTGGCACGAGGCGTACCCCGAGCTGCCGGTCATCTTCGCGGGCAGCGCGCTGGCCAGCGGCGCCGGCGTGGGTCTGCTCGCCGCGCCGCCGGCGCAGGCCGGCCCGGCCCGTCGGATGGCGGTGGCCGGCGCGGCCCTGGAGTTGTACGGCGCGCACCGGGTGGAGACCCGCCTCGGGTTGCTCAGCGAGCCCTACCGGGCGGGTCGGTCGGGTCGGCTGCTGCGTGTCGGCCGGCTGCTGACCGTCGCCGGAGTGGCCGGTGCGCTGCTCGGCCGGCGCAGTCGCGCGGTCGGGGCGGTGTCCGGGGCTGCGCTGCTGGGCGCGTCGGTCGCCACGCGGTTCGGCATCTTCTACGGGGGCGTCGCATCGGCGCGCGATCCCCGCTACACGGTCGTGCCACAGCGCGAGCGGGTGAACGGCCGGCGGAGCGTGGTGGATCCGGCCACTGACTGAGCGGTCGCACCGGCGTTGTGATCGAATGTGCGACGGAGGCGTTCAGGCGGCTGGTGCCCCTCCCGGTCTTCAAAACCGGTGTGGTCCGGGACCCGGGCCAGGCGGGTTCGATTCCCGTCCGTCTCCGTCAACGGCGGCAGGAGTGACGTGATGCGTGACGGCGGCGAGGACCCGAGGCGTCGGGTGCCCCGCACCGACACGCTGCTGGCCGATCCGCGGCTGGCGGCGGCCATCGCCACCCTCGGCCGGGACCGGGTCAAGGCCGCCGTGGCGCGGGCGCAGGAGCGGACCCGCCGCGGTGAGATCGCGCCCCACGAGGTCCTCGACGCCGCCGTCGCCGGGCTGCCCGCGTCAGGTCCCCGGACGGTGCTCAACGCCACCGGCGTCGTGCTGCACACCAATCTGGGTCGGGCGGCGCTGTCACCCGCCGCCGTGGACGCGGTCGTCGCCGCCGCCGGGCACACCGACGTCGAGCTGGACCTGAACACGGGGCGACGCGCGCGCCGGGGCCGGGACGCGCTCGACGCGCTCGCCGCAGCCGTGCCGGACGCCGCCGCCGTGCACGTGGTCAACAACGGTGCCGCAGCGCTGGTGCTCGCGGCCACGGCGCTGGCCGCCGGCCGGGAGATCGTGGTCAGCCGGGGCGAACTGGTCGAGATCGGCGACGGGTTCCGCCTGCCCGATCTGTTGGAGAGCACCGGTGCACGCCTGCGCGAGGTCGGCACCACCAACCGCACCACACTCGACGACTACGCCGCGGCCGTCGGCCCGCAGACCGGCTTCGTGCTGAAGGTGCACCCGTCGAACTTCCAGATCACCGGCTTCACCTCGGCCACACCGGTGCGTCACCTGGCCACGCTCGACGTCCCGGTGGTCGCCGACATCGGCTCCGGGCTGCTCGCGCCGGAGCCGTTGCTGCCCGACGAGCCGGACGCCGCCAGCACCCTGCGCGCCGGCGCGGCCCTGGTCACCGGGAGCGGCGACAAGCTGCTCGGCGGCCCCCAGGCCGGGTTGCTGCTCGGCGACGCCGCGCTCGTCGAACGGCTGCGCCGCCACCCGCTGGCCCGGGCGCTGCGCGTGGACAAGCTCACCCTGGCCGCGCTGGCCGCCACCCTGCACCGCCCGGACACACCGACGCGGGCCGCGCTGCACGCCGACCCGGCCGTCCTGCGCCGTCGGGTGGAGCTGCTGCGTGACCGGCTCGGCGCGGACGGACGCAAGGCGGACGTCGTCCCGGCGGTCGCCGTGGTCGGCGGCGGCGGCGCCCCCGGCGTCGAGCTGGACTCGTGGGCGCTGAGCCTGCCCGAGCGGTACGCCGAGCCACTGCGCACGGGCGAGCAGCCGGTGCTCGGCCGGGTCGTGCGGGGGCGGCTGCTGCTCGACCTGCGCTGCGTGCCCGTCGACGCCGACGACGCGGTCCTGGCGGCCGTGCTGCGCGTACCCGGGGACGACTGAGGTGTTCGTCGTCGCCACCGCCGGGCACGTCGACCACGGCAAGTCGACGCTGGTCCGGGCGTTGACCGGGATGGAGCCCGACCGGTGGGCCGAGGAACGCCGCCGGGGAATGACCATCGACCTCGGGTTCGCCTGGACGACGCTGCCGTCCGGGGCGACGATCGCGTTCGTCGACGTGCCCGGGCACGAGAAGTTCGTTCCGAACATGCTCGCGGGGGTCGGCCCGGTGCCGGCCGCGCTGATGGTGGTCGCCGCCGACGAGGGGTGGATGCCGCAGTCCGCCGAGCACCTGGCCGCGCTCGACGCGCTCGGCGTCGGGTACGGCCTGCTGGTGGTGACCCGCGCGGACCTGGCCGACCCGACGCCCGCGGCGGAGCGTGCCCGGGCCGAGATCGCGGCGAGCAGCCTCGGCGCGGTGGAGACCGTGGCGGTCAGCGGGTTGACCGGCGCCGGGCTGCCCCGGTTGCGGGCCGCGCTGGACCGGCTCGTCGCGCGGCTGCCCGACCCGGTCGTGGACGCCCCGGTGCGCCTCTGGGTGGACCGCAGCTTCACCGTGCGCGGCAGCGGCACCGTCGTGACCGGAACCCTGGGCGCCGGCCGGTTGCGTGTCGGCGACGTGCTGGAGCTGGCCGGGGCCGACGAGCCGGTCCGGGTCCGCGGCCTGCACTGTCTGGGCGAGGCCCGACCGGAGGCGTCGGCCGTGGCCCGGGTGGCGGTCAACCTCCGGGGTACGCCCCGGGACCGGCTCGGCCGTGGTGACGCGCTGCTCACGCCGGGGCGGTTCCACCGCACCGACCTGGTCGACGTACGGCTCGCCGGTGACCCTGCGGCGGACCTGCCGGCCACCCTCACCCTGCACGTCGGATCGGCGGCCGTGCCGGTGCGGGTCCGGCCGCTCGGCGTGGACACCGTCCGTCTCCGACTGGCCCGCCCGCTGCCGTTGCTGGTCGGCGACCGGGCGCTGCTACGCGATCCCGGCCGTCACCACGTGGCCGGCGGCGTACGGGTCCTCGACGTCGCGCCGCCGCCGTTGTCCCGTCGGGGCGCGGCGGCCGCCCGCGCGGCGGTTCTCGCCGAGTTGGACGGTCGTCCCGACCTGGCCGGTGAGCTGCGCCGCCGTCGGCTGGTCCGGGTCGGCGCGCTGCGGCGCATGGGCGTGCCGGTGCAGGCCACTCCGGTGGCCGGTGACTGGCTGGCCGACCCGGGGCACTGGCGGCGGCTCGGCGACCAGGTGACCGAGGAGGTCACCCGCTACACGCGGGAGCACCCGTTGGAGCCGGGCATGCCGGTGGACGCGCTGCGCCAACGTCTCGCCCTGCCCGACCGGGCGCTGGTCGAGGCGCTGGTACGTCCGCCGCTGCGCGTGCACGCCGGCCGGATCGGCACGGCCGCCGTCGACACCCTGCCGGAGCCGGTGGCGCGCGCCGTGCAGCGGGTCCGCGCCGAGTACGGCGACCGCCCCTTTCGGGCCCCGGAGGCGCACCACCTCGTCGATCTGGGCCTGGGCCCCCGGGAGATCGGGGCGGCGGTGCGCGCCGGCGCTCTGCTGCGGTTGGCCGACAGCGTGGTGCTGCTGCCCGACGCGCTCGACGCGGCGGTCACCGTGCTGGCCGGGCTTCCCCAGCCGTTCACCCTGTCGGCGGCCCGGCAGGCGCTGGACACGACCCGTCGGGTGGCGGTGCCGCTGCTGGAACTGCTCGACCGGCGCGGCGTCACCCGCCGGCTGCCCGACGACGCCCGAGTCGTCGTCACCTGAGCCGGGCCGGACGCGTGCGTGCCCCGGGTCCGGCCCTGGTCGCCGCGCTCATCGCGGTCCCGAACGGGCTTTGGGCTTACCTGCGCCGGCACTGTTCGTGACGCCGCAAGGCCTGAGCCGCCGTTACCCTGCGTGCTGGCGGTGGGTCCCAACCCGTCGACCTGCGCCTCCTTTGCTCTGCTTCAACGGAGGCAACAGTTACGTAGGGTCACACCGACCGGTCCTGTGTGAGATGCGCTGCGCCAAAATTTCCCAGCTCAAGGTCGGTGTTGCGCCCGCTGAAGCAGAGCAAAGGGGCGTGCAGGGTGTTGCGGGCCGGGCCCGAGCCAGACGCTGCGTAGCCGAGCGACGGTCGACGTGGCAGATGACAATGGGTGAGGTTGAAGATGCGCTGCCCGTGTAGAGCAGCCGCAGTACGGCCAGCAGGGCGCAACGGTTGCCTGGAGTGGCGCGGTCTCGGCCCCCGGACCGGTCCCGGTCACCTACGGTGACGCCATGGACCCTTCGGCGGTCTGGCGGGACCGGCAGCACCAGTGGCGGATCGAGGCGTACCGCGCCCCGGACCTGCGGTTCGCCATCTACGCGACGAACGGGCCCACCGAGTCGGTGCCGCTGTGGCTGTTCGGCATGACGGCGTTGGCCCGGTGGTTGATGACGCACTCCATCTCGCTGGACGACCTGGAGGTCGACTGAACGCAGGTCGACCAAACGCACGCGGGAGCGGGGCGCGCTGCGGTTGAGTGACCTGAGGTGGTCGACGGGGGTGTGGGGTGGGCGGTCAGCTGGGGCAGTTGGCGCTGGTGGCCGTCCTGGTGCTGGTCAACGCCGCGCTCTCGGGCAGCGAGATGGCGCTGGTGACACTGCGCGAGGGGCAATTGCGGCGGTTGGGTCGGCGGAGCCGGGCCGGCGAGCGGCTGGTCCGGCTCTCCCGGGACCCGAACCGCTATCTGGGCACCATCCAGCTCGGCATCACCCTGGCCGGGTTCCTCGCCTCGGCGGCGGCGGCCGTGTCGCTCGCCCAGCCGCTGGTCGGTCCGCTGGGTTTCCTCGGCGGGGCGGCCCGCCCGGCCTCGGTGCTGCTGGTGACGGTGGCACTGACCTTCGTCACGCTGGTGATCGGCGAGTTGGCGCCGAAGCGGCTGGCCATGCAGAGGGCCGAGCGGTGGGCGCTGTTGAGCGCCGGGCCGCTGGACCTGCTCGCCCGGGTGTCCCGCCCGGCGGTGTGGCTGCTCAGCTGGGCGACCGACGTGGTGGTCCGCCTGGCCGGCGGGAACCCACGGGCCAGCCGTGAGGAGACGACGGAGGAGGAGCTGCGGGAGATGCTGGCCAGTCAGCGGGGTCTGTCGACGCAGCAGCGGGAGATCCTGACCGGCGCGTTCGACATCGCCGGTCGGACGTTGCGGGAGATCCTGGTGGCCCGCCGGGAGGTGACGACGCTGCCGACCGGTCTGCCTGCCGACCAGGGCGTACGCCTGCTCGGTGCGGCAGGCCGGTCGCGCGCGCCGGTGGTCGGCCCGGGTGGGCTGGACGAGGTGATCGGCGTGGTGCACATCCGCGACCTGGTGCGGGCCGAGGGCGGCACGGTGGGGGAGCAGGCCCGGCCACCGCTGCTGCTGCCGGTCACCCTGCCGGTCGCCGACGCGTTGCGGCAGTTGCGGCAGGAGCACCAGCAGTTGGCTCTCGTCGTCGACGAGCACGGCGGCATCGACGGCATCGTCACGTTGGAGGATCTGTTGGCCGAGGTCGTGGGGGAGTTGTACGACGAGACCGACCGTGACGTGCGTGGTGTGGTCCGGGAGCCGGACGGGTCGCTGCTGGTGCCGGGCGACTTTCCGCTGCATGACCTGCCCGATGTGGGCGTGCGGCTGAGTTTCCCCCTGTCCCGGGAGTACACGACGGTGGCCGGGCTGGTGCTGGCCCGGTTGGGGCACCTGCCGGGGGCGCCGGGCGAGACGGTGCGGTTGCCCGGGTTGACCATGGAGGTGGTTGAGGTCGCCGACCGCGCGGTGCGGCGTGTGCGGCTGCGCGGCTTCGTCACCGAGCGATGAGCGTATCGCCTGAAAGAGGGACAGAATGCACGAAACGGCTCCGGGCGGCTGCCGCGCACTTACCGTGCGGTACGTGAAGGACCGAGGGTTGCGTACGTTCGTCACCGTCCTCGCCGGCCTCGCGGTGATCTATTTCGGCAGCACCGGCCGCAGCCCCGAGGAGGGTCGTGGCATCTCCGGCGGGGTCATCGTCCTGGCGTTGCTCGCCGCGCTGCTGGTGTGGCACCTGACCCGACCGGGCGACAAGACCGTCAAGTGAGTGGGCTCTCACCCGGCGGCGACGCGGGTGACCTCACCGGCCGACTCCTCGCCGAGCGCCACCCGGACCAGCGCCGAGGCGAGCCGGCCGAAGTCCGGCTCGTCGACCAGCGAGGCCAGCCGGTCCGGTGAGCCCGGCAGACCCAGCCGCTTCGCGCCGGCGAGGGCCCGGCGGTCCGCGTACGGGCGCAGATCCGACCAGACGGTCTGTGCCTCGCGCAGGTAGATGTCCGCGCCGGTGGGCCCGATGCCGGGGAACTCGGTGAGCCGTCGGCGTAGCCCGGCCGGGTCGCCCTGGGCGTCGCGGTGCAGTCGCCGCAGGTCGCCGTGCCAGCGGTCCAGACACAGCCGGGCGCCGGTGCCGAGCATGGTGGCGGTGCGCTCGTCGTAGCGGCGGTAGTGACCCCGGCCCAGCGCGTCGACGCGCTGCTGCCAGCTCGCCGCCTCCATCGCCTGCGGTGTGCGGTAGCCGGCGGTGAACAGCTCGCGCGCGGCGTCGACCGCCACGCACGCGCGGATGCGGGTGCTCAGCAGGGTGGCCAGCACCAGCAGTTGGTACAGCGGACCGGGGCGGTCGGCCAGGCTGATGCCGGCCTCCTCGGCGTACGTGTGGCCGCGCCGGTCCAGCAGGACCCGCACGACGGCTCGATCGTCACCCACATCGCAACGGGTACCCGCTCGGCGTCCGGCTAGCCCTCCCGACGCCTGCCGCGACGGAGAATGCGCTCGGGCGCGGCGGGTATGCGGCCGGTGGAGGCGGTCGATGCCGCCTGCCGTACCGGGAGGGAGACGCTCGTGGTCAACCCGCAGCAGGAGGAGTTCCGGCGTAACGCCAAGGGAGCGACAAGCCAGGACAGCAAGGGGCCCCGACCGACCGGGCACCCGCTCAACAGTGGCTCGTCGCGCGGGGACGTCGGTCGGCCGGTGCCCAAGGGGCAGGTGTCGCCGTACGGTCCGGCGGGTGAGCCGGTCGCCGAGGACGACAGCGACACCCGCGCCTGACGATCGTGCTCACGGCCGCCGCAACCTGTTCCAGGTCGCGGCGGCCGTGAGTCCGTACGCCAGGTGGGGGATGATGTCGGAGATCCAGTCCGAGCGTCGCCAGGTACGGGGATCGCTGATGCCGAGCGCCGTGATGGACCCGTCGGTCATCGCCATGACGCCGGCCCCGAGCACGCCGGTCGCCAGCGGAATCGGCTGCCGCCGCCCGTCCGCGTAGGCCGCGAACGCCATGCCGGCGGCGATGCCCAGCCCGTACCCGATCAGGGGCCCGAGCCCCGAGCGGCGGGTGGCCGCCCGGGGCCCCGACCCCAGATTCACGTGCGCGATGTGGGCCAGCCGGTCGACGGTCTCCTCCGGCGTGCTGCTCGCCGGTCGCGCCCGAAGGGCGATGTCCAGGTAGCCGACCACGTTCAGCGCGGTGCTGCCGACAGCGCCCGCGATGGCGCCGTCGGCCAGGTCGACGCTCCTCACTTCGGATCGCCCGGTTCGCGTTCGCTCTTGGGCCCGTAGGTGCGCTCACCGCGGACGACGCCCCGTTGGCCGCGATCCTCCTGGAGGATCCGGTTGGCGACCTGGTTGGCCTTGCCGTCGGGTACCCGACGTCCGGAGTCGTCGATCGCGTTGCGCAACCGCGCCCGCTGCTTGTCGTACGCGTTGCTGCCCGGCCGTGGTCCTGGCATCTGCTGCCTCCTTCGTCGCCGTTGGCGTACCGCGGCCGTCTACCCGTTGGGCGGCAGCCCAACCCCGGGGCCGTCAGCGAGGGCCGCGGACCACGGCGTGCCAGTGGGCGTGCACCGCGCGCAGCGGCACGCCGCGCGTCACCGCGGTCTCGGCCGCGAAGTCGGCGGCGAGCAGCGACGCCGTGCGGCAGCGGCCAGATGAAGCCGTGTACCACCCGCAGCGGCCGGTGCCGGCGAACCGCCCCGACGGCGGCCAGGCGCACGGCGCGCAGGGACGGCTCCGAGCCGTCCACGCCGACCACCACCGCCGCGCTGTCCGCCGCACCTCCCGCCGGGCCAGTATCGCGGGCGTGGCGGCCCGGCGGAGCGATACCGACTCGCGGGCCCCGGTCGGTACGCTGGCGACGACCCGAGCGCAAGGAGCGTCGTCGATGGGCGAACCGGACGAACCGCCCGGCGTGCCGGACGCGTTCCACGGCGCCCTGGCGACCCGGGGCGCCGACTGACCCGCGACGACAGGTTGCCCGGGCGCGTCCGTATGATGCTTGCCCTGTAGCAAGTTTTTGGAGGGACGGCCAAGCATGGTGGACGCGCCGGACGGGGTGTCGCGCGCGCTACGCGAAGCCGCGCCCGACCAGTTGGCGGAGGCGGCGGACCGGGCTATCCGGGTGGCGTTGGGCGCGTTGCGCACCGACGTGTTCGTCGCCGACTACCGGATCAGCGGGCTCTGGCCCGTGCTGGATCCGGACCTGCCGGCGGCCGGGGCCCTGGCCCGGCACACCGTGGCGCAGCGCTGCTTCTCCAGCCAGCAGCCGGTGCGCGACGGTCTCGACGGCGGGGCCTGCCGGCTCTACCTGCCCCTGACGGTGTGGGGGGAGCGCCTCGGAGTGCTGCTCATCGAGTTGCCGACCGTGCCCGGCCCGGCGGTCACCGGCCGCGCCACCGACATCGCCGGTGACCTGGCGGTGGCGATGCGCGCCGCGGACCGGGAGACCGACCGCTACCGGCGCGCCCGACGCCGCGAGCGACTCAGCATGGCCGCCGAGATGCAGTGGGACCTGCTGCCCGGGCGCAGCGTCGCGCACCGCTCCTTCAACCTGGCCGGGCAGTTGGAGCCGGCGTACACCGTCGGCGGGGACCACTTCGACTGGTCGTTGGACGGTGACCGGCTCACGCTGACGGTGCTCAACGGCGAGGGCAACGGTCTGGCCGCGTCGCTGCTGACGGCGGTCACGGTCAACGCGATGCGCAACGCACGCCGCTCGGACGGCGGGCTCACGGAGCAGGCGGAACTGGCCTCGGACACGGTCTACTACCAGCATCGCGGTCGTCGGTACGTGGCCACGCTGCTGCTGGAGCTGGACATCGCCACCGGGCGGGTGCGGGCGGTCGACGCCGGTTCGCCGCATCTGCTGCGCATGCGAGGCGCGACGGTCGAGCCGATGACGTTGGACCAGCAGTTGCCGCTGGGCATGTTCGCCGAGACCCGCTACGAGCTTCAGGAGTTCCAGCTCTCGCCGGGAGACCGGGTCTTCGTGGTCAGCGACGGGGTGTGGGCGGCCGAGCCGGCGGGGCGGGAACCGTACGGGCAGCGGATGATGGCCCGGTCCATGCGGGCCACACGGTTGCAGCCGGCGACCGAGGCGGTTGGTACGGTGATGCGCGAACTACACGCCTACCACGCGGAATCCGATTTGCGCGACGACGCCGTCGTCGTGTGCCTCGACTGGCATGGTCCGCGTGGGCGGGATGGCGGATGAGGGTCGCCGCCACCGTCCCGGGCGGGCACCAGCGCGACGACGGTAGGGGACATCGGGTGGAGCGACCGGCGGATCTCGCCGCGGCGATCAACGTGGCCGCAGAGACGCTGATCGCCGTGCTCGACTCGGCGGCGGCGCGGCACCAGGTGCCACCGACCCAGTTGCGGGTGCTGATGCTGATCAGTGGTCGGCCGGAGACCAACGTCAACGGGTTGGCGGAGTTGCTCGACGTGGTGCCCTCCTCGGCCAGCCGGCTGTGCGACCGGCTGGAGGCGACAGGTCTGTTGCGCCGGGTCGCCGATCCGCGCGACCGGCGGGAGGTGCGGCTGGTGCCCACCCCCGCGGCGCTGACCCTGCTGCGGGAGTTGGCGGAGCGGCGGCAGCGCGCGGTGCAGGCGGTGCTGGACAGGATGGCGCCGCGGGCACAGCACGAGTTGCTGGCGGCGTTGCTGGCGTTCGGGCGTGCGGCCACGCAGCCGGTGCCGGAGCAGCAGACCGACCAACCAGCGGTCCAGACGGCCTGACCGTCCACTAATATCCTAGGACGCTTTAGCGGTGGTGATCCCCACCACAGAGCGGCACGACCACGCCGAGACCGCACGGCGACCGGGACACGAACGAGAGCCCGATATAGTGGCAGCGCACTTACCCGGCCCGCGATCTCGAAGATCGCGGGCCGTATCAGGGCAGAGGTCCCGTCCCGGGGCCGCAGGGGAGCCGGTGGTTGCCGGCCCGACAGCGCGTACGACCTCCGCCGCGCCCGATCTCGGCCAGGCGTCGGGGCGTGCCGTGGAGGAGGTTCGGTGTCGCGTCGGCCGGCTCAGGCAGAGCACCCGCGGGACATCGGTGACCAGGCGCCCGGTGACCAGGTGCTCACCCTGCCCAACCTGATCAGCTTCGGGCGGCTGCTGGGCGTACCCCTGTTCCTCTATCTGTTCCTGGTGGCCCGCGCGGACGTGGCGGCGGTGGTGGTGCTGGCCATCGGCGGCACCACCGACTGGGTCGACGGTTGGATCGCCCGCCGACTGCGTCAGGTGAGCCGCCTCGGTGAGCTGCTCGACCCCTTCGCCGACCGGCTCTACATCCTCGCCACGCTGCTCGCCTTCACCGCCCGGGAGGTCGTGCCGTGGCAGTTCACGGCGGCCCTGCTGGCCCGGGAGGCGCTGCTGCTCGGTTCGCTGGCGGTGTTGCGCCGCTTCGGGTACGGGCCGCCGCCGGTGCACTACATGGGCAAGACCGCCACGTTCCTGCTGCTCGCGGCGTTCCCGGTGCTGCTGTTGGCCACCGAGTGGAGCGCGGCGGCGACGGCGACGGCCGCGATCGGCTGGGGGCTGGCCTGGTGGGGGTTGGTGCTCTACTGGGTGGCCGGCGCGATGTACGTGGTGCAGGCGTCGCGGCTGGTGCGCGCGGCGCGCGGTCGGGGAGCGTCGGCGTGAGCACGACCCCGCCGCGGCGGCCCCGCCCGGATCGGGTGTACGCCCCGGACTTTCTCACCGAGTTGTTCCGCAACCCCCTGGACCCGGGGTACGCGGACGCGGCCGTCGCGCGCCAGCGGACGACGTCGACGGACGCGCCCCGGGGCTGGGCGGCGCGGTCCGTCGGCCTGGTCGTGGTGGTGGTGCTGGGTTTCCTGTTCGCGGTGGCGTACCGCCAGACGATGGCGGACGAGCCGGGGCGCGCTCAGGCCCGCTCGGGGTTGGTGGCGCAGATCAAGGAGCGGGAGAGCCAGACGGACCGGTTGTCGGCGCGGGCGGATCAGCTGCGCGAGGACGTCAGCCGGCAGCGGGACGCTGCGTTGAGTGGGTCGGCCGCGGCGCGCCTGCGGGACCTGGAGGCGAGCACCGGGCTGGGTCGGGTGCGGGGCGACGGTGTGGTGGTGCGCCTGGCGGACGCTCCGGGAAACGCGGACGCGGTGACCGGTGCGGGAGCGGGGCCGCCGCGGGTGCTGTACAGCGACCTGCAGGGTGTGGCGAACGCGTTGTGGAGCGCTGGCGCGGAGGCGATCGCGATCAACGGTCAGCGGTTGACGTCGACGTCGACGATCCGTTCGGCGGGCGAGGCGATCCTGGTGGATTTCCGGCCGGTGACGGGTCCGTACGAGGTGTCGGCGACGGGTCCGGGGTCGATGCGGCGCAAGTTCGAGGACAGCCGGAACGCGGCGCTGATGCGGGAGGTCGCGCAGAAGACCGGTTTGTCGTTCGGTGTGCGGGAGGCGGAGGACCTCACCCTGCCGGCCGCTCCGGAGCCGCAGCTACGCTACGCCAAGCCGTCGGTCAGTTCGAGCCCTTCGGGGGCGGTTGGCCGGTCTGGCAGTCCTGGGTCGTCGGGTTCGCCGGGGACCGCTAGTCCTTCCGGAGGTGGCGGATGATCGCGGTGCTGGCGTTGCTCGCCGGTGTGGTGCTCGGGGTGTGGCTCGATCCCACGGTGCCGGCGGCGTTGCAGCCGTACCTGCCGATCGCGGTGGTCGCCGCGTTGGACGCGGTGTTCGGTGGGGTGCGGGCGAAGTTGGACCGCATCTTCGACGACAAGCAGTTCGTGGTGTCGTTCATCTCGAACGTGCTGGTGGCTGGTCTGATCGTGTATCTGGGTGACCAGTTGGGTGTGGGTGGGCAGTTGTCCACCGGTGTGGTGGTCGTTCTGGGTGTGCGCATCTTCGGAAATGTGGCGGCGATCCGTCGGCACCTGTTCCGGGCGTAGGTTTGACAGCGATGAGCGACGAGCAGGCGGAGACGGGTACGGGTTGGCCGCAGCCGGCGACACCGGGGCGGCCTGGTGGGCCGGCGGGTGAGCCGGATCCGCGGCCGGACGCGCCCGATCCGGACGAGTTGAGTCCGTTGGCGCCGCACGGTCCGGCGCGGGAGTCGGAGCCGGAGCCCGGGAGCGCGGAGCCGGACCCGGACGGTGCGGAGCCGGATGTGCCGCCGGTCGATGACGGGGCGACGGTGGACCTGCGGGCGGTGTCGCGTGTGGGTGGGCCGGTGGCGCCGTCGGACGAGCCGACGGTGGTGGACGAGGCGACGGTGACGTCGCCCGCGCCGGCGGGTCGTTCGCGGTGGAGCGCGGCCGGGCTGATGATCGCGGTGTTGTTGGCGTTGCTGGGTTTCACGCTGGTCGTGCAGTTGAAGACGACGTCGACGGATCCGACGTTGGGTGCGACGCGTCAGGAGGACCTGGTGCGGATTCTGTCGGATCTGGATGCGCGCGAGAGTCGGCTTCAGCAGGACATCCGGGCGTTGGAGGACAGTCAGCGGCAGTTGGCCTCGGGTGAGCAGGGTCGGCAGGCGGCGTTGGACGAGGCGACGCGTCGGGCCGACGAGCTGGGGATTCTGGCGGGGACGTTGCCGGCGGCGGGGCCGGGGTTGACGGTGCAGTTCTCCAGTGGGGCCAAGCCGATCACGGCGAACCGGGTGTTGGACGCGGTGCAGGAGTTGCGGGGCGCGGGCGCGGAGGCGATGCAGATCTCCGGTGCGGACCGGGCGACGGTGCGGGTGATCGCGTCGACGTACTTCCTGGATGGGGAGAACGGGTCGTTGATGGTGGAGGGGCGTCGGTTGACGGGGCCCTACACGATCACGGTGATCGGTGATCCGGCGACGATGCGTACGGCGTTGAACATTCCTGGTGGGGTGGTGGCATCGGTCCGGGGTGACGGCGGTAACGTGACGTTTGGGGAGCGTGAGGTTGCCGAGGTTTCGGCACTGCACGCGCCGACCAAGTAGGAAACACGCCCGTCCGGTCTTCTGACCGGCGCGGCCGCGCCGGGCCCGGGTGGTCCGGGGCACGATGGATGAGGACGCGTCTGGTGATTCCCGAGGATCTGCGATACACCGCCGAGCATGAGTGGGTGGCGGGTGACGGCACCGGTTCGATCCGGGTCGGCATCACGCACTTCGCGCAGGACGCGTTGGGTGACATCGTGTACGTGCAGTTGCCGGAGGCGGGTGCGGTCGTGGCGGCCGGTGACTCGTTGGGTGAGATCGAGTCGACCAAGAGTGTGTCGGAGATCTACGCGCCGGTCGCGGGTACGGTGGCGGCGCGGAACGAGGCGCTGGGTGACACTCCCGAGCTGATCAACACGGATCCGTATGGTGCGGGTTGGTTGGTGGAGATCACGCCGAATGATCCGACGGCGACGGACGGGTTGCTCACGGCCGGCGCGTATCAGAAGATCACCGAAGGCTGAGTGTGCTTGATCCGGCGTGCGGGATGTCTGCGCGCGTCCGGTTGCCCTGCATTTCGGCGCTGGCTAGGCTCGCCCAGTCGACCGAGAAGAACCCATTAGTTGTGCGTTGCGGAATTGCCTTCCCGGGCACGGGGAGCCAGCCGCCGGGTGTTGGAGTGCCCGGCGGCCAGACCCGCCATTACCCGACGCCGACCGAACAGATCCGTGAGGTGGTCCCATGACGCGGCCAGACGACGAGTTCCCCCCGCTCGACGTCACTTCGACGCTCAATCTCGGTTCGCTCGACGAAGTGCTGGAGGGGCCGGACACCGACGTGGTGCCGAGCCGGATGTCCGGTTCGTTGCCGCCGGGTATGGCGCTGCTGGTGGTTCGTCGCGGTCCGAATGCGGGTGCCCGGTTCCTGTTGGACCACGATGTGACGACCAGTGGCCGGCATCCGGACAGTGACATCTTCCTTGATGACGTGACGGTGTCGCGTCGGCACGCGGAGTTCCATCGTGATGGTGGGACCTTCACGGTGCGGGATGTGGGCAGCCTGAATGGCACGTACGTGAATCGTGAGCGTGTCGAGGCGGCCACGTTGAGCAATGGTGACGAGGTTCAGATCGGTAAGTTCCGGGTGGTGTTCATCGCCGGTCCGCGCCCGGAGGAGGAGGCCGGCCGGGGGTGAACGAGCCTGCGGCCTCCATGCCACCCGGGGCGGCCCGGTCCCAGCCGCTGATGAGCATCGGTGAGGTGCTGGGTCAGTTGCGGGTGGATTTCCCGGACACGACGATTTCGAAGCTGCGGTTCCTCGAGGCCGAGGGGCTGGTTGAGCCGCAGCGGACGGCGGCGGGTTACCGGAAGTACAGCTGGGACGATGTGGCGCGGTTGCGGTTTGTGTTGACCGCGCAGCGGGACAGGTACCTGCCGTTGCGGGTGATCCGTGAGCAGTTGGCCGAGTGGGATTCGTCCGGTGAGCAGCCGGAGCGGTCGCGGCCGGCGTTGGTGGCGGTGGGGCCCGATGGTGCGGTGCCGGGTCGGGAGTTGGCGGAGCCGGCCGAGTCGTCGCAGGTGCGGCTCGGCCGGACTGAGTTGGTGGCCCGTAGTGGGATCGACGAGTCGACGCTCGTGGAGTTGGAGCGGCTCGGTGTGTTGGTGTCGGATCCGCCGGGGTGGTATGACGCGGACGCGTTGATCATCGCGTCTGCGGTGGCGGGTCTGGCGGCGTACGGGTTGGAGCCGCGGCATCTGCGGGGTTATCGGACTGCGGCCGATCGTGAGGTCGGGTTGTTCGCGCAGTTGGTGGCGCCGTTGGCGCGGCAGAGTGATCCGGCGGCGCGGGCGCGGGCGGCGGAGACGGCGCGGGAGTTGGTGGCGTTGTCGGAGCAGTTGCACGCGGCGTTGGTGCGGGTGGGGCTGCGGTCGACGTTGGGTCGGTGAGAGTGCCCGGCAGGTGGCGGCGGAGCGGAAAGATCTCTTCGGGGAAGCGTGCCGTAGGCTTGCCGGGGTAACCCCTTTCTGGCGCGGGCGTGGTGCTGTAGCGCATGGGACGGCCGTGTTGCGGTCCGTGTACCGTGCAGGGAAGGGCGCGGTGCGTAGGTTGACGACGACACGGAGGCGGCGGTGCGCGAGCTGAGCGTGGTCGGAGTTCGGGTGGAGCTGCCGAGCAACCAGCCGATCGTCCTGCTCAGGGAGGTCGAGGGCGACCGCTATCTGCCGATCTGGATCGGTGCGGTCGAGGCCACGGCCATCGCTTATGAGCAGCAGGGGGTCAAGCCGGCCCGTCCGTTGACGCATGATCTTTTGCGGGATGTGTTGGCGGCGTTGCAGGCGCCGTTGCAGGCGGTGGAGATCACCGAGCTCAAGGAGAACGTGTTCTACGCCGACTTGTTGATCGGTGACGGGGTGCGGGTGTCGGCGCGGCCGAGCGATTCGATCGCGTTGGCGTTGCGTGTTGGTGCGCCCATTCGTTGTGCGGAGCAGGTCCTCAGCGAGGCGGGGATCGTTATCCCCGACGAGCAGGAGGACGAGGTGGAGAAGTTCCGCGAGTTCCTGGATCAGGTCCGTCCGGAGGACTTCGCGGGCTGAGCCGTTCCGGTTCCCCGTTGGCGTCACGGTGGGTGACGCCGACGCGTGGTGGTGATCTTTCTCGGTGGCTGCGCGGCGTGTCGCGTCGGTTCCTCCGCGGTAACCCCTGAAGGTGGCGTTAGGGTTGCCGTGTCGAGGGGTGCGCGTCGGAGAAACGATGCGGCGCCGCACTGACGGGGAGGTTGTCCGCATGCACGAGCCGCAGGATCCCGATCCGGGTACACAGGTGAACGAGCCGGGTGTGACGCCTGAGGGTGATGGCTCGGTGGGCTACCGAGGTGTGACGGCGTGCCACGCGGTGGGCATCAGCTATCGGCAGTTGGATTACTGGGCGCGGACGACGTTGGTCGTGCCGAGCGTCCGGGACGCGTCGGGTTCGGGGACGCAGCGGTTGTACTCGTTCCGCGATCTGGTGGTGTTGAAGGTCGTGAAGCGGTTGTTGGATGCGGGGGTGTCCCTGCAGAACATCCGTAAGGCGATCGAGGCGTTGCGGTCGCGTGGTGTGGAGGATCTGGCGGGTATCACGCTGATCTCTGACGGGACGACGGTGTACGAGTGCCGGTCCCCGGAGGAGGTGGTCGACCTGTTGCAGGGTGGGCAGGGCGTGTTCGGGATCGCTATCGGTGGGGCTTTCAAGGAGATCCAGGGGTCGTTGTCGCATCTGCCGGCGGAGCCGGCGGCGAGCGTCCCGGCGGAGCCGGTGGTGGGGTCCGCGTCGGATCCGATGGGCGACGAGTTGGCGGCGCGGCGGGCGCGGCGGCGCGCGGGCTGAGTAGCGCTGCGCGTCTGTCGGTGCGCGGTCCGTTGGCGCGGGTGACTTTTTTGGACGCGGCCGTTCGGTGACTGTGGGTCAGGGTGTTCGACGTCGGGTGGCTGTTCCCCGGCTGGTGAATCCACAGTGGACACGGTGGGTGTCGTTCCGGTTGCTGTGGGTGGATCTTTCGGGTTGACGGTGATGACGGTGCGTGTCCACCAGTTGTCGGGAACCGGATAGGGGGGCCCTGACCGGAGGTCGCGGGCACGCTATGGTCCGTCACGGTCCCCGCCGTGGTGTCCGTGGCATGAGGGTGTCGCGTCGGTGGCCGTAGCCCCTGCGCGTCACCGCGCGCGACCTTTCACCCCCGGAAGGAACGACCGTGACGGTTACGGAAGAAACCGCTCCCGCCTCGCACTACGACCGCATCGGCGGTGCGAGTTCGGTGAAGGCGGCCGTCGAGCTGTTCTACGACAAGGTTCTCGCCGATCCCGAGTTGGCTGGCTATTTCGCCACTGTGGACATGCCGACCCAGCGGCGGCACCTGGCGCTGATGTTGACGGTGGTGCTGGGTGGCCCGAACGAGTACGCGGGTCGCGGATTGGCCGAGGCGCACCAGCCGCTGGGCATCCCGGCGGAGCACTACGCGATGGTGGGTGCGCACCTGGTCGCGACGCTGACCGAGCTGGGTGTGCCCGCCGACGTCCTGGACGACGTGCGGACAGTGCTGGGGCAGGTGCAGGACCAGGTGGTGTCCACCGGAGAGCGTCCGGGCGCCTGAGCGTGGACGCGGCCCGACTCAAGCAGAGTTGGTCCCTCGTCGCCGCGCACGGCGACGAGGTGCCGCTCTACTTCTATTCGACGTTGTTCCTGGGGCATCCCGAGACGCGGCAGATGTTCCCGACGAACATGGCGGGGCAGCGGGATCGTCTCGTCACCGCGTTGGGACACATCGTGTCGCATGTGGACCAGGTCGACCGGCTGGTGGGGTTCCTGCAGGACCTCGGCGCGGATCACCGTAAGTTCGCGGTGCGCGCGGAGCACTACCCGGCGGTCGGTGAGGCGCTGCTGGCGACGTTGCAGCATTTCCTGGCCGAGCAGTGGACCGACGAGCTGGCCCAGGACTGGGCGGGCGCGTACGGGTTGGTCGCGCAGGTAATGACGGAGGCCGCGCAGGCCGCCGAGGCGGTGAACCCGCCGTGGTGGGTGGCGGAAATCGTGGCCCATGAGCGGCGGGCGTTCGACGTGGCGGTGTTGACGGTGCGTCCGCAGTACCTGTTGCCGTTCACTCCGGGTCAGTCGGTGGGGGTGTCGCATCCGTCGGTGCGGTCGTGGCGGTACTACTCGCCGGCGAACGCGCCGCGCGCGGACGGCACGTTGGAGTTGCATGTGCGGGCCGCGCCGGGTGGCGCGGTGTCGTCGCGGCTGGTGTACGGCTCGGCGGTGGGTGACCGCGTGAATCTGGCCGCGCCGGTGGGGGAGCGGCTGGCGTTGTGGTCGGCGGGTTCCAGTGACCTGTTGCTGTTGACGTCGGGTACGGGCTGGGCGCCGATGAAGGCGTTGGTGGAGCAGGTCGCCGCGGAGGGTTCCCGTCGTCGGGTGGACCTGTATGTGGGTGCGCGGTCGCGCGGCGAGTTCTACGACAGCGACGCAATCGACAAGATGGCGTCGTCGTTTCCGTGGTTGACGGTGACGTACGTGGTGGGCGCGGACGTGAACCGGCCGGGTGAGTTCGTGCACGCGGTGGACCGGGCGTTGGCCGATGGTGACTGGCGTTCGCGGCACGTGTACGTGTGCGGGTCGGACGAGATGGTGTCGCACGCGGCGCAGACGTTGGCGCGGGCGGGTTACCACGAGGGTCAGGTGCATCACGAGGGTCTGGGCAAGCAGTGGTACGGCCCGGCGTGGCGTACGGCTGTCCAGCAGTCGAGTGAGGGGGGTGACCGGTGAGCGCGAGGAGTGAGCTTGCGAGCCCCGCAGTCGCGAACGGAAGGTGGGAGCGGTGAGCGCGAGGAGTGAGCTTGCGAGCCCCGCAGTCGCGAACGAGAGGCGTGAGCGGTGAGCGCGACCCCGATCAGCCGGTACGACGGGATTCAGGTGTCCGGCGGTGTGCAGGTACGGATGACGTCCGACCGGGTTCGGCGGTGGGAGTTCGGCACGGCGCCGTTCACGCGGCGCGGCTACGACCACGCGGACGTGGATCGGTTCCGGGTGCAGATCGCCGACGAGTTGGATCTGTTGGCGACGCAGATCGCGCATCTGCGGGCGGAGAACGAGCGGCTGACCGACCGGGTGGAGTTGCACCGCCACGGGGTGATCCCGAGCACGGGGGCGGCGGCGAAGGTGCCGGCGGCCAAGGAGGTGAATCTGCTCTCGGCGGCGCAGCGGGAGGCCGAGCAGATCATCGCGCAGGCGCACGACTACGCGCGGCGGGTCGCGGAGTACGCCCGGGTGCAGTACGAGAGTTACATGCGGGCGGCGGCGGAGGAGGCGAAGCAGGAGGCCGAGCGGGCGGTGGCGGAGTACCGCAGTTCGGCCGGGTCGAGCTTCGACGAGACGGTGGCGACCCGGGAGGCGTTGCGGATCTTCGGCGAGATGATGGTGTCGCACATGCAGGCGGCGGCGCGGCATCTCGACGACGGCAGTGAGCAGTTGGCGCGCACCATGGACCGGATCGCGAAGGAGACGCCGGGGGCGCCTTTCGTGGGTGGTGTGGCGGGACAGTCGGCGTTGCCGCGTCACCACCAGCGGTGACCGGTCTCGGGTGCGGCCCCGCGTTCGGGTGGGGCCCCACCCGGCTGGCGGCTCAGGTGGTGTGGGCGCGGACCGCGTCGGCGATGGGTGTGGGGCCGTCGACGAGTTCCAGGGTCGCGCCGGCGGTGCGGGGTTCGTGAAGGAGCGCGGCGAGGACCAGGGCGACGTCTGCGCGGCTGATGGCGCCTCGGCCGGCGTGTCCGGTGAGGGTGACGTGTCCGGTGGGTTCGTCGTCGGTGAGGCGGCCGGGGCGTAGCACCGTCCAGGCCAGGTCGCGGGCGCGCAGGTCGTCCTCGGCGGCGCGTTTGGCGCGCAGGTACGCGGCCCACACGTCGTCGGTGCCGGCCGCGGGTGGCGCGTCCACGCCCATCGAGGAGACCAGCAGGTAGCGGTGGACACCGGCGCGGGTGGCGGCGTCGGCGAGCAGCGCGGCGGCGGCCCGGTCGACGGTGTCCTTGCGGGCGGCGCCGCTGCCGGGTCCGGCGCCGGCGGCGAAGATGACCGCGTCGGTGTCCTGCAGGTGCGCGGCGACCTCGTCGACGTCGGCGTGTTCCAGGTCGCAGACGACCGCGGTGGTGCCGACGGCGCGCAGGTCGTCGACGTGGTCGGGGTTACGGATCAGGCCGACGGCGGTGTCGCCGCGCTCGCTGAGGTGCCGCTCGAGCAGCAGGGCGATCTTGCCGTGGCCTCCGGCGATGACAACACGCATGTGGTCAACCTACCGGCGGGCCCGTCGTGGTCGCCGGCTGCTCGCCCCTGCCGAACGGGCGGCCGGCCGTCGTCGTCGCGTTCATTTCGTCGCGGTGGCCCATTCGGCCGCCGTGGAGGGGCTGTAGTACCGGGTGAAACCGCAGCCCCACGCGATCGGGTCGGCGAGCGGCGCGCCACCCCAGCGGGACGTGCCGGACACGAGCAACCGGGTGCCGATCTGATAGGCGGGCACGTGCTCGGACGTGGCATCGCCGGTTCCGGCCCCCGCGGTGGGCGGCGACATGTCCACCACGGCGGTGCCCTCGGAGCCACCCGCGAACCAGGTGTGCACCTGGAAGGTCACCGATCGCAGGTTCAGGGGCGGATGGTTGCTGCGCCCGGTTCGGGCCGGCCCGATGCCGGTCACGGTGCCGTCGAAGGCGAACGCCTGCTCGGCGAGCGTCCGCGGTGAGTACGCCTTGACGCACTGCGCCGCGCCGAAGGCGAGCGGATCACCCGGCTTGACTCCGGCCGGCAGGTCGGCCGCCGACGCCGAGGCGGCCGGTGCGACCGAGGCGGTGTCCGGCGGCTGTGCCTGCGGCGTCGCGGCGGGCCGGTGGACGCCGTACAGGCCCGCCGCGACGATCACCGCTGTCGTGGTCGCGGCCGCCGTCAGGGTCCAGCGCCTGCGGTGGACCCGGCGGACCGCCGCGGCGGCCACGGCCAGTTCGTCGGGGGCGTCGGCGGCGTCGGCGGCGAACAGGTCGCGCAGCTCACGCTCGGTCGACTGGGTCATCGGGTCTCCGTCCGTGCGTCGATGGCCGCGTGCCCGCGCAGGCTCGCCAGGGCCCGTGAGGCGGTGGCCCGTACCGCGCTCTCGCTGACCCCCATGGCCGCGGCGATCGCCGCGTCGTCCAGGTCGGCGAAGTAGCGCAGGACGAGCACTGTGCGGGCGCGCGGGGCGAGTCTGCTCAACAGCACCCGCATCTGGTCCCGGGCGGCGACCGCGTCGGCCGGGTCGGCCACCGTGGCGCCGGTCTGCTGGCGCAGGTCGGTGGGCCGCTCCGTGGTCCAGCGGCGGCGACGCCAGCTCAGGTGCGCGTTCACCAGCATGCGGCGTACGTATGCCTCGGGGTCCGCCGCCGCGCGCACCCGCTTCCAGTGCCGGTACGCGTCGGCCAGCACGGTCTGTGCAAGATCCTCCGCCATGTGCCGGTCGCCGCTCAGGACGAACGCCAGGCGCACCAGCGACCGGCCGTACCCCGCCACGAAATCCTCGAACGACACGCCCGCTCCCGTCAGTGCTTCTCACCAGAAAGACGCATCGGCCGTCGCCCCGCGCTGCACACCCGCCCGGTCAGCTCACCGCCGGTCAGGAAACCACGGGGGGCGTCGGGGGGTGCGTTGAGGCAGCATGGAGGGGTGACGAAGAGTGTGCAGGAGCTGGCCTCGCTGGTGGCCGGCGGTCAGGTGGTGGTGCTCAGCGGGGCGGGCCTGTCCACCGAGTCGGGTATCCCGGACTATCGGGGGCCTTCCGGGGTGGCCCGTCGGCACACCCCGATGACCTTCCAGGCGTTCACCCGGGACGCGGTGGCGCGACGCCGGTACTGGGCGCGTAGCCACCTGGGGTGGCGGTTGATCGCGCGGGCGACGCCGAACGACGGGCACCGGGCGGTGGCGCGGTTGCAGGACGCCGGCCTGGTCGACGCGGTGATCACGCAGAACGTCGACGGGCTGCACGGGGCGGCGGGCAGCGACCGGGTGGTCGAGTTGCACGGGCGCCTCGACGAGGTGATCTGCCTGGACTGCGGCAACCTGACCTCCCGCGAGGAGGTGGACCGGCGGCTGCGTGAGGCCAACCCGGACTTCGTGGCCCGGGTCGCCGCCGTCAACCCGGACGGTGATGTTGATCTCCCTGACGAGCAGGTGGCGGGGTTCCGGCCGGTGGACTGCGGGATCTGCGGGACGGGGATGCTGAAACCGGACGTGGTGTTCTTCGGCGAGACGGTGCCGGCGCAACGGGTGGCGCGGTGTTTCGCGCTGGTGGAGCAGGCCCGGGCGGTCGTGGTGCTCGGGTCGTCGTTGACGGTCATGTCGGGCCGGCGGTTCGTGATCCGGGCCGCGAAGCAGGGCATTCCGGTGGCGATCGTCAACCAGGGCCCGACCCGGGGTGACGGATACGCCACGGTGCGCGTCGACGCGCCGCTGGGGCAGGTGCTGCCGGCGCTCGCCGAGCGGATCACCGGCGCGTCGGCGGTGCCGGTGTGACAGCCGCCCCCGGGGTAGGACATCTGCCGGAAACACCGGCGCTGGTAGCGTTGACCATGCCGGTAGCACCCACGTGGGAGAGACCGCCCGACAGTTCAGGCGGCGCCGAAGGGGCAAATCCTCCCCGGAACCTCTCAGGCAAAAGGACCTCGTGGGCAGGCACTGTGGAGCGCCCCTGCGGGGTGTGACAGAGGGGGAGGCCGACACGTCGACCTCGCCCGGGAGCGCCCCTGATGTCCGTAGAGCAGTTCGCCACCCGTCACATCGGTCCCGGACCGGACGACGAGCGCCGCATGCTGGAAGTCGTCGGGCACGACTCGATCGACGAGCTGATGGACGCCGCGATCCCCGAGGTGATCCGCTGGCACGGCACCCTCGACCTGCCGGAGGCGGCCACCGAGGCCGAGGCCATCGCCGAGCTGCGTGCCCTGGCGGCCCGCAACACCGTCGCGGTGTCCATGATCGGCCTGGGCTACCACGGTACGCACACCCCGGCGGTGATCCGCCGCAACGTCCTGGAGGACCCGGCCTGGTACACGGCGTACACGCCGTACCAGCCGGAGATCAGCCAGGGCCGCCTCGAGGCGCTGCTGAACTTCCAGACGATGGTCACCGACCTGACCGGCCTGGCGACCGCGAACGCCTCGATGCTGGACGAGGGCACCGCCGCGGCGGAGGCCATGACCCTCGCGCGCCGCGCGTCCAAGACCAAGAGCGGGGTGTACGTCGTCGACGCCGACGCCCTGCCGCAGACCATCGCGGTGATCACCAGTCGGGCGGTGCCGCTCGGCATCGACGTGCGGGTCCTGGACGTCGAGCGCGACGAGTTGCCGGCGGAGTTCTTCGGTCTGCACCTGCAGTACCCGGGGGCGTCCGGGGCGGTCCGCGACCACGCCGGTCTGGTGGAGGCGGCGCACGCCGTCGGCGCCCTGGTCACCGTCGCGGCGGACCTGCTGGCGTTGACGCTGCTACGGGCGCCGGGGGAGATCGGCGCCGACATCGCCGCCGGCACCACCCAGCGGTTCGGCGTACCCATGGGCTTCGGTGGACCGCACGCCGGCTACCTGGCGGTCCGCGCGGGCCTGGAGCGGATGCTGCCCGGGCGCCTCGTCGGGGTGTCCCGCGACGCGGACGGCAACCCGGCGTACCGGCTGGCGTTGCAGACCCGTGAGCAGCACATCCGGCGGGAGGAGGCGACCAGCAACATCTGCACCGCCCAGGTGCTCCTCGCGGTGATGGCCGGCATGTACGCCGTCTACCACGGCCCGGACGGGCTGCGGGACATCGCGACGCGTACCCATGCCATGGCGGCGCGGCTCGCGGCCGGGCTGCGCGCCGGCGGCGTGGACGTCACGGACGTCGCGTTCTTCGACACCGTCACCGCGCGCGTACCCGGCGGCGCGGCGCGGGTCGTCGCGGCGGCGGCCGAGCGTGGGGTGAACCTGCGCCTGGTCGACGCCGACCGGGTGGGGATGTCCTGCGACGAGACGACCACCGACGCGCACCTGCGCGAGGTGTGGGCGGCGTTCGGGCTGCCCACGTTCGACGGCGACACCGACGCGGCCCTGCCGGCCGACCTGACGCGCGGCACCGACTTCCTGACCCACCCGGTGTTCCGCAGCCACCACTCCGAGACGGCGATGTTGCGCTACCTGCGGCGCCTCTCGGACTTCGACTACGCCCTGGACCGGGGCATGATCCCCCTCGGTTCCTGCACGATGAAGCTGAACGCGACCACCGAGATGGAGCCGGTCAGCTGGGCGGAGTTCGCCCACATCCACCCGTTCGCGCCGGACGAGGAGACCGTCGGCTACCGGGAGATGATCGGCCAGCTGGAGTCGTGGCTGGCCGAGGTGACCGGCTACGACGCGGTGAGCGTGCAGCCCAACGCCGGCTCCCAGGGCGAGCTGGCCGGGCTGCTGGCCATCCGCTCCTACCACGCGTCGCGGGACCAGACGCACCGCGACGTGTGCCTGATCCCGTCGTCCGCACACGGCACGAACGCGGCCAGCGCGGTGATGGCCGGCATGCGGGTCGTCGTGGTGGCCTGCGACGACGACGGCAACGTCGACCTCGTCGACCTCGACGCGAAGATCGAGAAGCACCGCGACGCCCTCGCCGCGATCATGGTGACGTACCCGTCGACGCACGGCGTGTACGAGACGGGCATCGCGTCGCTGTGCGCCAAGGTCCACGACGCCGGTGGGCAGGTGTACGTCGACGGGGCGAACCTCAACGCCCTGGTCGGGTTCGCCAAGCCCGGCCGGTTCGGCGCGGACGTGTCGCACCTGAACCTGCACAAGACGTTCTGCATCCCGCACGGCGGCGGCGGCCCCGGCGTCGGCCCGGTGGCGGTACGCGCGCACCTGGCCCCGTTCCTGCCCGGCGACCCGCTCGGCGCGCACGTCGACGCCACCCCGGCGATCTCGGCGGCCAAGTACGGGTCGGCGGGCATCCTGCCGATCCCGTGGGCGTACCTGCGGATGATGGGCGCCGAGGGGCTGACCCGGGCCACCGGCGTGGCCGTCCTCGCCGCGAACTACGTGGCGGCCCGACTGCGGGGACACTTCCCGGTCCTGTACGCCGGCAACAAGGGCCTGGTGGCGCACGAGTGCATCCTCGACCTGCGGCAGTTGACGAAGGCGACCGGCGTGAGCGTCGACGACGTCGCGAAGCGGCTCATCGACTACGGCTTCCACGCGCCGACGATGTCGTTCCCCGTCGCCGGGACGCTGATGGTCGAGCCGACCGAGAGCGAGGACCTGGCCGAACTGGACCGGTTCTGCGACGCGATGATCGCCATCCGGGCGGAGATCGAGCAGGTCGCCTCGGGGCAGTGGCCGGCGGGGGACAACCCCCTGGCGAACGCGCCGCACACCGCGGCGATGGTCAGCGGCGACGAGTGGCCGCACCCGTACCCACGGTCGGTGGGCGCGTACCCGGCCGGAGTCGACCGGGCCGGGAAGTACTGGCCGCCGGTGCGGCGTATCGACGGCGCGTACGGCGACCGGAACCTGGTCTGCTCGTGCCCGTCGCCGGAGGCGTTCGAAGACTGACGACGGGCGTGCCGGGGCGGGCGGTACGGGCCGCCCCGGCCACCGCTGCGACCT
Source organism: Micromonospora sp. NPDC005172 (assembly GCF_040608555.1). NCBI lineage: Bacteria > Bacillati > Actinomycetota > Actinomycetes > Micromonosporales > Micromonosporaceae > Micromonospora > Micromonospora sp. NPDC005172. The sequence continues at coordinate 63,767 of NZ_JBEXIL010000026.1, read as the reverse complement.
GCACTAGCCTGGTCGACGGCGGCTCAGTGGTGACGCTGGGTGGTCGTTCAGGCTACGAGGGCGTGGCGGGCGGGACCGCGGTGCGGTGCGATGCTGCTGCCGTCGGGCAACAGCTCGCCGGTGTCCTCGAAGACGATGACGCCGTTGCAGAGCAGGCTCCAGCCCTGCTCAGGGAAGCAGGCGAGGACCCGGGCGGCTTCCCGGTCGGTGGCTTCAGCTAAGGGGCAGGTCGGTTGGTGCTGGCACATCGGGTTCTCCGGACTGTGGGGGCACTGTGTCATGGTTCACATGACCAGTGACGCACAGTACCAAGCGAAGGTGTCCAGCATCGAGCAGGTGCCGGCCTGGCGTACGGGAAATCCACTGAACGGATGAGGAAGATCGGACCATACGGCGTGGAAACGCTCCCACAGGTGCTGGTCGATGTGCCCGCGGCGCCGCCCGCATGCCGCGACACCCTCGTCGAACGCACCCGCCTCCACTGGCGCCGCGCCGACGGCGGCGACCCCGCCCTCCTCGCCGAAGAGTTCCTCGCCGCCCACGGCCTGGACCTGCGCGACCTGAACCGACCCGCAGCGCACAACCCACGCGCCTGCGGCGCCGCCCTGTACCTGTCCGCCGCCGCCGGCGCGCACCTGGCCGGCGTACCCACCACCGCACCCGAACCCGCGCCCACCCTGCCCGACCTCGCCGTCGTCATCTACGACCACGGACCCACCCGAGCACCCGCCGCCCCCCACGACGCACCCTGGTGGCTCGGCCCGTGGACCGAAAGCTGGACCCCCGACCAGCACGCCGCCGCCGTCGACGCCGTCCGCGCCGCCATCGGCCGCGGCGACATCTACCAGACCAACCTCGTCGGACACGCCACCGCCCCCTACACCGGCGACCCCCTACCCGCCCTACGCCGCCTCGGCGCCCTACCCGGCGCCCGCTACGGCGGCGTCCTCACCGGCGAGGGCTGGGCCATCGGCTGCGCCTCCCCGGAAACCCTCATCGAAGCCCACCACGGGCAACTGATCACCCGACCCATCAAGGGCACCCGCCCCGCCACCACCACCGGCCACGCCGAACTCCTCGCCAGCGCCAAGGAACGCGCCGAACACATCATGATCGTCGACCTGGAACGCAACGACCTCGCCCGCATCGCCCGCACCGGCACCGTCACCGTCGACGACCTGTTCGCCGTACGCCGCTGGTGCGACCTCTGGCAGGCCGAATCCACCATCCGCGCGCACGCCGCCGACGGCCTCGGCCTCGCCGACCTGCTCCGCGCCACCTGCCCCGGAGGCTCCGTCACCGGCGCACCGAAACTCGCCGCCCTCACCCACATCGCCGCCGCAGAACCCGTCGGCCGCGGCGCCAGCATGGGCGCCCTCGGCTGGGTCACCCCCGGCCACGTCGACCTCGGCCTCACCATCCGCACCGCCGCCGCCGACGGCGACGCCCTGCACACCTGGGCCGGCGGCGGCATCACCTGGGACAGCGACCCCACCGCCGAGGTCGCCGAAGCCGCCGCGAAGACCACCCCCGTCCGCGCCACCCTGACCGGCCGCTGACACCACCACCGGCGGCGATACGCTGACCCCCATGACCATGCGGCCCATCCGGATCATCGGCGACCCCGTCCTGCGCACCGAATGCGAGCCGGTCACCACCTTCGACGCCGAGCTCCGCGCCCTGGTCACCGACCTCATGGACACCCTGCTCGGCGAGCCCGGCCGCGCCGGCGTCGCCGCACCACAGATCGGCGTCGACGCCCAGGTCTTCGTCTACGACGCCGACGGGCACCGCGGCCACCTCATCAACCCCACCCTCGAACTGTCCGACGAACTCCAGGACGACGAAGAGGGCTGCCTGTCCATCCCCGGGCTCTACTTCCCGACCGTCCGGGCCCTGCACGCCACCGCCCACGGCGTCGACCAACACGGCGAACCGCTGACCATCACCGGCACCGGCTTCCTCGCCCGCGCCCTGCAACACGAGACCGACCACCTGCACGGCACCCTCTACGTCGACACCCTGCGCGGCGACACCCGCCGCCGAGCCCTGCGCGAGATCCGCGCCGGCCGCTTCGACTCACCCAGCCGCCGCAGCTGAACCCCGCGCCCCTACCGGGCCACCCACTGGTCGTGGCCCAACTTCGCGACCAACGCCAGCACCACCACCAACAGCACCACCCGCACGAACCCCGACCCCCGCCGCAACGCCATCCGCGCACCCACCACCGCGCCAGCGATGTTGCACACCGCCATCGCCGCGCCCAGCAACCACCACACGTGCCCGGTCACCCCGAACACCACCAACGCGCCCAGATTCGTACCCGCGTTGACCACCTTCGCCATCGCCGACCCGTGCACGAAATCCGCACCCACCAACGTCGTGAACGCCACCACCAGGAACGTCCCCGTACCCGGACCGATCAACCCGTCGTACAGGGCGATACCCACACCGGCCACACCGATCGCCGCCGCGACCCGCACCGGCGTCCGCCGCGCCGGCACGGCCACCACCCCCAACCGCGGCCGCACCAACACGAACACCGCCACCGCCACCAGGACCGCCAACACCACCGGCCGGTACGCCGACGCCGGCACCGCCCCGGCCAACGCCGCGCCCACCCCCGCGCTCACCACCGCGACACCCGCCGCCGGCCCCGCCACCCGCCAGTCCACCTTCGTGCGCCGCGCGTACGTCGCCGCCGCCGTCGCCGTACCGAAGATCGCCGCCAACTTGTTCGTCCCCAACGCGGTAGCCACCGGCAGCCCCGGAGCGGCCACCAACAACGCCGGCAGCAGCAACAACCCACCACCACCGACCACGGCATCCACCCACCCGGCCATCGCCGCGGCGGCCAGCAGGGTACTCAACGACACAGCGTCCACGGCCGGCAATTCTCCCCACCCGAACCACCCGACCGGCTCCCCAAGTGGCACGACTCACCGATCACCGCCCCCGCGCACGCCGCAACCACACCCCCAACGCGCCAACCGCAACGAACACGAGCATCGAACACAGCAACACCTTGACCACACGGCAACCCTGCCACGGGCACGTAAGGTGCAGGAGTGCGCCTGGCCACCTTCAACCTGCTGCACGGACGATCCCTCACCGACGGCCTCGTCGACCCCGACCGAATCGCCGCCGCCGTACGCGCCCTCGACGCCGACGTCCTCGCCCTCCAAGAGGTCGACCGCGACCAGAACCGCAGCGGCAACCTCGACCTCACCGCCATCGCCGCCCACGCCCTCGACGCCCCACACCACCGCTTCGCCGCCGCCGTCGTCGGCACCCCCGGCGAACGGTTCCGCCCCCTGCGACACGACGACGACGGCCACGGCGAACCCTGCTACGGCATCGGCCTCATCAGCCGCCACCCCGTCCGCAGCTGGCACATCACCCGACTCAAACCCGCACCCGTACGCGCACCCGTCTACGTCCCCGGCCCCGGCGGCGGCCTCATCCTCCTCGACGACGAACCCCGCGTCGTCCTCGCCGCCATCCTGGACACCCCCCACGGCCCCCTCACCGTCGCCGCGACCCACCTGTCCTTCGTGCCCGGATGGAACGCCCGCCAACTCCGCCAGACCGTGCGCGCCCTCCGCGCGCTACCCGCCCCCCGCATCCTGCTCGGCGACCTCAACCTCCCCGCCGGCCCGGCCCGCCTCGTGTCCCGCTGGCAACCCCTGGGCCGACGCCCCACCTACCCGTCCGGGCAACCCCGCGTCCAGCTCGACCACATCCTCGCCGACCGACACGACCTCGATCAGCTCCCACCCGTACGGGCCGTCACCGCGCCGGCGTCCACCATCTCCGACCACCGACCCCTGCTCGTCGACCTCGGCTGAGGACACCTCAGCGCCCCGCGTCACCCTCCGCCGGCACCAGAGCCGCCAACACCCGATGGGTACGACTCGCGCGGATCGCCTCACGCTGCTGCCCGGCCGTCACCTCGATGTACGTCTGCGACGACGCCAACGACGCGTGCCCCAACAACCGCATGATCTCCGCAGCCCCCGCACCGTCCTCCGCCAACCGCGTCGCGAACGTGTGCCGCAACGCGTGCAACCGCGCTCCCTTGGGCACCCGGTCACCGATGCCCGCCCGCCGGAAACACGACTCGACCAGATACTGCAGACCACCACGGCGCAGCGGCTCGCCCCGCCGGTCCAACAGCAACACCGAGTCGGGGCGTACCGACCGCGAACCGAAACGCCGCGCCCGACTGTCCAGATAGTCCATCAGCACCCGGTCCAGATCCGCCTCGATCGGCACCACCCGAGGTCGCCCACCCTTGCCGGCCACCTCCACACGCCGCTCACCCGGACGCCCACCCAGCGACCCGACCCGCAACGCGAGCAGCTCCGACAGGCGCAGCCCGGCGCACAGTGCCACCGCCAGCACCGCCACGTCCCGCTCCGGCCACGGGTCCCGCTGCCGGCCGTCGTCACGCGCCACCGACGCCAGCAGCACCTCGGGAGTGTCCGCGCCGCGCAGCGGCTTCGGCTCGGGCAGGACGGCCCGGGGCCGGTCGACCGCCGGCATCGGGTTGCCCGCCACCACTCCGTCGGTGACCAGGAGCGTGAAGAAGCTGTTCCAGGTCGACCAGGCGCGGTGCACCGACGCGGGAGCCCGGGGAGCGGCGAACCGCGCGAACGCCGCCCGCAGCACACGGGGGGACAGGTCGGTGATCGTCAGCTCGTCGAGGGGGAGGGGAGTGGCGTCACCGTCGGCGACCAGGGCGGCCACGGCGTGCAGATCACGTCGGTAGGCCGCCAGGGTGTGGGGGGAGGGCTTGCGGGTGGCTCGCGCGGTCAGGAACTCCTCGATCAGCGCCTTGAGCGATTCGTCCTGTTTGTCATGCATAAGGCATATTATGCATGATTCTCGCGTTGCCCGAAAGGGAGGGGAGAGGGGAGTCGCGGGTTGCCGATCGGGGGCGTGCTGGACCGTGTGCCCCGGTCGAGTCGAGATGACGATGACGGCCCCGCCACGGACGCGACGGCTGTGCCGACGCTGATGTCCGGGATGCGCCGTCCGAGCCGTGCCGTCTGCCCGCGGCGGTGCAGCTCGATCCATGATCGTGCTCGATCCAGGATCGAGTGGTCTCGGTGCGCGGTGGAGGCCACTACTTCATGGTTCGAGCACGACCTTGACGTTGCGGGATCGCCAGGCTCGGCCGCTCGGTCGGTACGCCCGGCGCGGCTGGTCGGGGGTGGGCCTCGCTCGGTTCACTTTACATAATGTGCATTATCGAATGTGGTGCGGCACCCGGAGATCGGCGCGGTGGGCTAGCGTGTCGTCGATCTACTGGGGAGATTCCCCGCAGCCTTTGCAGGAAAGAAGCAATCACGTGTCACTGTGGAAGAAGACCGCCGTCGTCGCGGTCTCGGCGCTGACGGCGCTCACCGCCTCCGCCTGCGGCGTGGCGACCGGTACGTCGGGCTCGTCCGACGCGCCGAAGCAGACCAGCGTCCTCGAACTGCTGGCCAGCGACCTCAAGGGCTCGTTGCAGAAGACGATCGACGCCACCGACAAGAGCGACTCGGTGACGCTGACGATGACGGGCACGACCGGCGGTCAGAAGATCTCCATGCAGGGTGTCCTGGACCTGGGTGACCCGGTCAAGGCCGAGATGACGATGGCGGACCCGACGGACGGCCCGACCACCGTCCGGTTGATCGGGACCGCGTTCTACGTCGAGGTGCCGGCGAAGGACCGCTCGAGCATGGGCGGTAAACGCTGGCTGAAGATGGACATGGCCAGCGTCGGCCAGCAGGCCGGGATGGACTTCAGCAAGCAGTTCGAGGACATCGACCCGACCAAGCAGGTCAAGACCCTGCTCGCGTCCGAGGGCGTGACGGTCGTCGGTGAGGAGACGGTGAACGGGGCTCGTACGGTCCACTACACCGTCACCACTCCGGTGGCGACGCAGTTGGGTCAGGTCGACGCCAAGCTGCGGGCCGGTGTCGAGAAGCAGTTCGCCGCGGCTGGCGTCAAGGACGTCAAGGTCGACCTCTGGGTCGACGAGCAGTACCGGCCGCGTCGGGCGGCCACGGTGATGGGCGCGATGGGCGACATCGTGGTCGACTACACCGACTACGGCAAGGCGGTCACCATCGAGACCCCTCCGCCCGCGGAGACCACTGACTTCGCCGAGATGTTGAAGGGCCTGGGCGCCGAGAACTGATCCGGTGGTGTGGCTGCCCTGCCGGCGCGGAGACGCGGCGGCAGGGCAACGTCGTTTGCGCCGCCTTCTCCCCCGGGCTCGGTCAGTCGAACTGGTCGGCCAGTTTGCGAAGCTTGTCGGTGTACGCCGGCCAGTCGTACTCGTCGGGGATGCTGGTGCCGTCCTGTCGCCACCCGACGGCCCCGTCGTGCTGCTCGCGCATGATGTCCAGGTGACCGGCGTGCCGGGCGACGTCGCCGGTGACGTGCATGACGATCCGGGCCAGTGTCACGTCCTGGCGGCCGGGTTGCCACCAGGACACCTGTCCCGGCGCGTCGAGGGGTAGTTGGTCGATCGTCTCGTCCGCGAACGCGCCGACGCGGCGGTACAGGTCGATGAGGCCGTCCTTGGTCTCGGTCTCGTACGCGTACCAGTCCGCCTGTGGGTCGTCGTCGAACGCGGTGAGCGGGACCAACTCCTGCGGGGTGGGGAACTCGCGGCCGAAGGTGGGCCCGAAGTAGGCGGCCTCGACGTTGAGGCAGTGCTTGACGACGCCGAGCATGTTGTTGCCGGTGGCGGTGCGGGGCGTTCTGGCCTCGCGTTCGCTGACGCCGTCGAGTTTCCAGATGAGGTCGTCGCGGTTCCTTCGCAGGTAGTAGTGCATTGCGGCCTTGGTGTCGCCCAGGTCAGCCATGGCGGTCATTGTCGCGTACCGGCCTCGGGTTGTGGGGTTCGGCGGAGCCAGGCCTGGGTGTGGGCGCGCAGCAGGGCTGGTTGTTCGAAGGGCAGGTAGTGCCCGGCCTGGTCGAGGGTGGTGTAGGTGCCTCGGGGGTAGCGGCGCATGGCGTGGAATTGGTCGGCGAAGCCGACGATGCCGTCCTGGCGGCCGGTGAGCACGCTGACGGGCCCGTCGAAGGGGGTGTCGGCGGTCTCGTCGGGGAGCGCGTACCCGGGTGCTGTGCGCAGTTCCTGCTGGAAGGTGGGGTCGCCGGGGCCGCCCGTGTGCAGGGCGCGCAGGACGGTGGCGACGACGGTCGGGGTGCGGTGGCCCAGCGCGGTGTCGAGGTGTGCGCGCAGGTCGGTGGGGGCGTCGTCGAGCCAGCCGGTGGGTCCTGGCGGCGGGCGGTGCTCGGGCAGGGTGCGGCTGGCCGGTGCGATGGTGATGCCGGGGCAGACCAGGAGTAGGCCGCGGACGAGGTCGGGGCGTTGGCGGGCGATGCCGGCGGCGAGGTAGGCGCCGTAGGAGGCGCCGGCCAGCAGGGCCGGGGCGTCGATGTGGTGGTCGAGCCAGTCGCAGATGGTGGTCAGCACCGCCTGGGAGGTGGGCGGGCAGGTGGGTGGGGTGTCGCCGTGGCCGGGCAGGTCCAGGTATGTCTCCCGCAGGCCGGTGCCGGCGAGGGCGGGCTGGAAGGCGGCGGCGGTGGCGGCGCGGGTCATGCCGAACATCGGCAGGCACACCACGTCGGGGCCGGCTTGTGGTGAGCGGTCGGCGGCCAGGGTCATTCTGGTCCTTCCTGGGGTTCGCGGTGCGCTGTGGGGTCATCTTCCGTCGCGGCGCTGTCGCCGACCTCACGTGGGCCGTCCGCTGGGAATTCCGCTGGCGGGGTGCGCCGTTGTCCGTTCGGAAGATCAGGTCGACATGATCGGATGGAAGTGTCATGCGCGTGCGCTCAGACGCGGTAGTGCTGTTCGGCGTGACAGGTGATCTCGTGTCGAAGAAGCTGTTTCCGGCGCTGTACGAGTTGACCCGTCGGGGGCGTCTCGACGTTCCGGTGATCGGGGTGGCCCGCTCCCCCTGGGATGATCAGCAGCTGGTGGCGACCGCCCGCAAGTCGGTGGCGGAGGCTTCCGACGTGGTGGACGACGAGACGTTCGACGCCTTGGCGGGCAACCTGTCGATGATGTCCGGGGACTACGCGGATCCGGTGACGTACGAGCGGCTGGCGGAGCGTCTGCGCGACGCGGAGCGGCCGATCTTCTATCTGGCGATTCCGCCGATGGTGTTCGGTTCGGTGGTGCGGGGTTTGGCGGCGGTCGGGTTGGCCGATCGTGGTCGGGTGATCGTGGAGAAGCCGTTCGGGCGTGATCTGGCGTCGTCGCAGGAGTTGGATCGGACGCTGGGGGCCGCCTTCGAGGCGAGTCGGGTGTTCCGGATCGACCACTACCTGGGCAAGGAGGCGGTGGAGGGGTTGTACGCCTTCCGGTTCGCCAACCGGCTGTTCGAGCCGTTGTGGAACCGTGAGCACGTCGACAACGTGCAGGTGACGCTCGCCGAGGGTTTCGGTACGCAGGGTCGGGCGGGTTTCTACGACACGGTGGGTGCGACGCGGGACGTGTTGCAGAACCACATCTTGCAGGTCGTGGCGTTGATCGCGATGGACGCGCCGTCGGGTGACGACGTGGACGCGTTCCGCGAGGCGGAGGCGGCGGTGCTGCGGCAGGTCGTGCCGTTGTCGCCGGAGTCCACGGTGCGGGGGCAGTACGCGGGTTACCGGGACGAGCCGGGTGTCGCGGCGGATTCGAACACGGAGACGTTCGTGGCGACGCGGTTGACGGTGGATTCTGCCCGGTGGGCGGGTGTGCCGTTCTATCTGCGCACGGGCAAGTCGTTGCCGGGGACGGCGACGGAGGTGGTGGTCGAGTTCAAGCGGCCGCAGCGGTCGTTGATTCCTGCCGAGGGTGGGGCGGTGGCGCCGGCGAACCTGTTGCGGTTCCGGTTGGGTCGTGGTGACGGCATCACGATGTCGATCCAGGCGAAGAGCCCGGGTGCGCAGGTGGCGAGTCGTCCGGTGGACCTGTCGGTGGATTTCGGTGCGGCGTTGGGTCGTCGGCAGGAGGCGTACGAGCGGTTGTTGGACGATGCGATGGACGGTCAGCATCTGCGGTTCGCGCGTGCGGAGACGATTCGGCAGGAGTGGCGGATCGTGGAGCCGATCCTGGATCTGGCGGCGCCGGTGCGGTCGTACGACAGGGGTAGTTGGGGTCCGGCGGAGGCGGATGCGTTGGCGGGTGGCTGGCACACGCCGGACCTGAGGTAGTCGCGGCGCGGGCTGAGTGACCGCTCAGCTCACGGGAGGGACCGTCCGGCGACGGTGAGGTTTGCTCCTTGGGTGCGGGGTGGGCACGTTGTGGCCACGTTTCGTCCGCCTCGGAGAGGAAGCAGCGCATGCTTTCCGCACTCGATCGTCGGCACACCGTCGCGCCGCCCGGCTACAGCCGGTGGCTCATTCCCCCGGCGGCGTTGGCCATCCACCTCTGCATCGGCCAGGTCTACGCCACGAGCGTCTACAAGAATTCGTTGATCGCCCACTTCGACACGGGTCAGACCGCGATCGGGGTGATCTTCAGCATCGCGATCGTGATGCTGGGGTTGTCGGCCGCGGTGGCCGGGACGTGGGTGGAGGCGAACGGGCCGCGTAAGGCGATGTTCGTGTCGGCCTGCTTCTGGGCGGCGGGTTTCCTCGTGGGGTCGCTGGGCATCGCCACGAAGCAGTTGTGGCTGCTGTACGTGGGCTACGGCCTGCTGGGCGGCATCGGTCTGGGTATCGGGTACATCTCCCCCGTCTCCACGCTGATCAAGTGGTTCCCGGACCGGCCGGGTCTGGCGACGGGGTTGGCGATCATGGGGTTCGGTGGTGGGGCGATGGTGGCCTCTCCCCTGTCGCGGCAGTTGCTGTCGTTCTACGACCCGGGCTACGACCCGTCGAACGCGGGTTCGACGGCGTCGGGTAGCGCGCTGGTGTGGTTGTTCGTGACGCTGGGCCTGGGCTACTTCGTGATCATGATGTTCGGTGTGGCGAACGTGCGGGTGCCGGCCGAGGATTGGCGTCCGGCGGGCTTCGATCCGGCGTCGGTGGCGGCGAAACCGCTGGTCACCACGGCGAACGTGTCGGCGGCGAACGCGGTGAAGACCCGGTCGTTCTGGCTGTTGTGGGTGGTGCTGTTCTGCAACGTGACGGCGGGCATCGGCATCCTGGAGCAGGCCAGCCCGATGATCCAGGACTTCTTCCGGGACAACGGGACGTCGGCGGTGTCGGTGGCGGCGGCCGGTGGGTTCGTCGGTCTGCTGTCGCTGTTCAACATGGCGGGCCGGTTCGTGTGGTCGTCGACGTCGGACGTCATCGGGCGTAAGCCGATCTACCTGGTGTATCTCGGCGTGGGCATGGCGATGTACGCGTTGCTGGCCCTGTTCGGGCACACGGCGACGGCGTTGTTCGTGCTGTTCGCCTGCGTGATCCTGTCGTTCTACGGTGGCGGGTTCGCGACGGTGCCGGCGTACCTGCGGGACCTGTTCGGCACGTACCAGGTGGGTGCGATCCACGGCCGGTTGTTGACGGCCTGGTCGGCGGCGGGTGTCGCGGGGCCGTTGATCGTGAACGGGTTCCTCGACGCGCAGGGCAAGCCGGGCACGTTGACGGCGGCGGCGTACCGGCCGGCGCTGTTCACGATGGTGGGTGTCCTGGCGGTGGGCTTCGTGGCGAACCTGCTGGTGCGGCCCGTGCCACAGCGCTACCACGAGCCGGCGGAGCAGGACGCGGACGTGGACGAGAACGAGGCGACGGCGGGAAGTGGGACGCGATGAGTGACGACAGTCGTAACGGGCAGCAGGCCCGGTTGTGGATTTCCTGGCTGGTGGTGGCGGTGCTGCTCGGCTACGGGGTCGTGCAGACGGTGATCACGGCGGCGAAGCTGTTCACGCACTGAGAGCGGTGAGCCGGGGCGCGTGTCGCGCGCCTCGGCTCACAGGCCGCCGGAGACCCGCAGCACGGTGCCGGTGGCGTAGGAGGCGTCCGGGCTGAGGAGCCAGGCGATGGCGGCGGCGATCTCGTCGGGTTCGCCGGCGCGGCCCATCGGGATGCGGCCGGCGGCGCGGTCGGCGCGGTCGGGTACGCCGGAGTCGGTGTGGATGTCGGTGCGTACGAGGCCGGGGGCGACGCCGTTGACGCGGATGCCGCGCGGGGCGAGTTCCTTGGACAGGCCCACGGTGAGGGTGTCGGTGGCGGCCTTCACGGCGGCGTAGTGGACGTACTCCCCCGGGCTGCCGAGGGTCGCGGCCGCCGAGGAGACGTTGACGATGGCGCCGCCGTCGGTGAGGCGGCGGGCGGCCTGTTGGGCGCAGAGGACGTACCCGATGAGGTTGACGTCGACGACGCGGCGCAGGTCGTCGACGCGCAGGTCGGTGAACGGGCCGATGAGGCTGGTGACGCCGGCGTTGTTGACCAGGCCGGTGAGGGGGCCGAGTTGCGCGGCGGCGTCGAACAGGGCGGTCACCTGGTCGGGGTCGGTGGTGTCGGCGCGTACGGCGATGGCCTGGACGCCGGTGGCGTGCAGGTCGGCCAGGACCGCTGCGGCGGCGGTGTCGTCGCGGCGGTAGCACAGGGCGAGGTGGTGGCCGGCGGCGGCGAGACGGCGGGCGGTGGCCGCGCCGATCCCGCGGCCGCCGCCGGTGATGACGGTGACGGGTGCCACGGTGCCTCCGGTGCTGTCGGGTGGGTTGGGGCGACGCTACCGCGACCGACGCGGGTGAGTCGTCGAGGGTCACACGCGGCGGGGGTGGTCGACGAGTGTCGGCGCTGCGGGTGTGATCGCTTACGCTCACCGCGCGTTCGATCGGACAACGGAGGTGCGCGGTGGCGGGTGTGGGTGTCGGCGATGTCGTGGACGACTTCGAGCTGCCGGATGAGACGGGCACGCCGCGGCGGCTGTCGGAGTTCCTGGCGTCGGGGCCGGTGGTGCTGTTCTTCTATCCCGGGGCGATGACCCGCGGGTGTACGGCGGAGAGCTGCCACTTCCGGGACCTGGCGGCGGAGTTCACGGCGCTGGGCGCGTCGCGGGTGGGTATCAGCCGCGACGACGTGGCCAAGCAGGCGGAGTTCTCGAAGCTGCACGGCTTCGACTATCCGCTGCTGTCGGATGTGGACGGCACTGTCGCGAAGGCGTTCGGGGTCCGGCGGCGGGTGCCCTTGGGGGCGCTGAGCACGAAGCGGATGACGTTCGTCATCGGTACCGACCGGCGGGTCATCGAGGTGATCCACAGCGAGGTCAGCATGAACGACCACGCGGATCGGGCGTTGCGGGCGCTGGGTGGCTGAGCCCCGTGCGGTGGGTGTCGCAGCGAGCTGGTATCAAGACAGCAATCAAACAGGTGTACGGAAGAGGGTTGTGATGGATGCCGGCCAGGGTTTGTCCACTGACGAGGTGCAGAGCATCCGGGAGGCGTTGGCGGCGGGCCGTAAGCCGAGGGTGGTGTTCACCGCGGCGGCGGGGCAGATCGCCGGTCAGGTCGGTCAGGTCGTCGAGTTGACCGATCCGGAGGTGTCCGACGAGTTCGTCGTGGTGCGGTTCGGCCGCGACGAGTTGCCGTTCTCCCCCGCCGATCTGGCGGTGGCGCCCAAGGGCGCCGGTCGTCGGGTGGCGGAGCCGAAACCGGAGCCGGAGCCGGAGGTGACGCCCGTGCCGGCCGCGCCGGAGTTCGTGTTGGACACGCCGCGGGTGCCCGCGCCGCGACAGGAGGAGCCGAAGGTGGAGCAGGCCGAGAAGCCGCCGGCGCGGCGGGCGGTCAAGGCCGCGAAGCCCAAGAGCCCCGCGGGCCTCACGGTGACGCTGGCGTACGCCGACGGGGAGTGGACCGTCGCCGCGCAGCAGGGCAGCAAGGCTCTGGCGAAGCCGTACGTGGTGAAGCCGGCCGAGGCGTTGAAGATGGTGGCGCTGGTGGACGTGCCCGGTGTGCAGGAGGCGGTGGAGCAGATCATGGGCGCCGAGCGGGCCGAGGCCGAGCAGCAGGCGGAGAAGCTGCGCGCGGAGCTGGCCGAGATCGAGGCCCGGTTGGCGGAGCTGCGCGAGGCGAGCTGAGGGTGCTCACCGGCCGGCGTGGTGTTCCACCAGGCGGGTGAGCAGGCGGGTCAACTGGCCGCGTTCGGCGCTCGTCAGGGGTGCGAGCAGGTCGTCCTGTACGCGGGCGACGGTGTCGGCCATCCGGTGGGCTTCGCGGGTGCCGGCGTCGGTGGGGCTGATGACGTTGCGGCGGCGATCGGCCGGGTCGGGGGCGCGTACCACGAGCCCTCGACCGGCCAGGTCGTTGATGGCGGCCACGACGTCGCTGCGGTCGATGCCGCAGCGGCGGCCCAGGTCGGCCTGGCTGGCGGGGCCGTCCTCGGTCAGTGTGGCGAGTAGCCGGAAGTGGTAGCCGCGTAGGTCGTGTGTGGCGAAGCCCGCGCTGACGAGCCGGCCGGCGTGTGCGGCGGCCTGGTTGAGCAGCCAACTCGGGGCGGTCCGCAGCCCGGCGGGTGACTGCGGGGCGGTGGCGTCCATGGCGGGAGCCTAACAGTAATCGTTGGCACGACCCACAAACCGTGTTACGTTGGCTCCACCAACGTTGGTTTGGCCAACGTTTTCGAAGGAGGCATCGTGTCCACTCTGAACGGTCAGGTCATCGGTCAGGCCCACTTCGCCACCCGGGCCCTGCTCGAACGTGCCGTCGCACCCCTGGGCGTCGACTTCGACCAGGTCCTCGCGCTCAACGCCCTCGCCGCCGGCCCCGTCGCGCGCCCGCAGCTCGTGCGACGCATCGCGACCGCCCGCAGGATCGCCGAATCGGTCGTGCACGAGGCGATCGTCGGCCTCGTCGACGCCGACCTGGCACGGCTCGACGACAGCGCCGAGCCGCAGGTGCGGCTCACCGACGCCGGCCACGCCGCCCAGGTCCACGTCACCGAGGCCGTCGGGGGCATCACCGCCCGGCTGTACGCGGACATCCCCGCCGCGGAGTCTCGCACCGCGGCGCAGGTCCTCACCCTCGTCACCGAACGCGCGAACGCCGAACTGGCGGCGATCCCGGTCTGAGCACGACGCCGTCACCAGGCGGCCGGTTCCGCCTCCTCGGGTGCCGGCCGCCTGCCGTTAAGGGCGCTGCCCGAGCTGCGCCACCACGGCCCGCTGCAGCACCGCTGTCGTGCCCAGCACCGTCCCGGCCGGCCCGTCGGCGGTGTCCGCCACGAGGTAACTGCGCTCACCCAGGTAGTCGAACGTCCGCTCATCGAAGATCCACTCGTCGCGGCGGTTCCGCTCGGTGTGCGCGACGGCTATCCCCCGCCGCCCGGCCGCGTCGGTCACCCCGTGCACCACCTCGACCCCGGGGATCTTCGCCGCGGCCCGGTAGAGCGCGGCGCTCGTGCGCGGTGACACCAACGACTCGCGCAGGATGTCGCCGATCGCGGTGAACGCCGCGCCGTCGCGGCTGTTGCCCCGGCCCCGCTGCGCCCGCTCCCGATACAGCTTCGCCAGCAGGGCGTCCGGGTCGTCGGGCAGGTCGACGAGCACCGCGTTCGGCGTCACGTCCGGGAGGGTCTCGCGTCGCGGGATCACACCGATGATCGGCGCGTCGAAGAACGGCTGCCGCAGCAGGCCGTCACCCCGCTCGTCCCGGGGGATCCAGATCTCCCGCTCGTGCACCGGTTGCAGCCGCGCCGGACCGTCACCGAACTCGGCGAAGGCGCCCTCGCTCCTGATGTAGACGTAGCCGCCCTCGCTGGGCGGCGGCAGGGGCTTGTCGGCGGCGGCCACGGCCATCCGGTTCAGCAGCAGCGTCGCCCCGGCACGTTCTCCCTGCTCGACGGGGACGACCAGTGGCGCAGCATCCGGCGCCCACGGCTGCGCGATCACCCCCGCGACGGCCAGCACACCCGCGACCGGCACGAGCACCAGCACCCGTCGGGGCCGCCGCGCCGGCCGCCGCGCCTCGGTCAGCAGATGGCGCCGCAGTACCTGTCGGCGCGCCGACGGCAGAGCCGGCACGGACGGGGCGAGGGGCTCTCTCATCGGTACTCTCCCTGCTCGACGGGGACCATCCGGGTGCCGGTCAACTCCTGCTGCGCCAGCGTCCGCAGCCGGGCCCGGGCCCGCGACAACCGGGAGCGCACGGTCCCGACGGGTACGCCCAGCGCCTCGGCCGCGGCCGCGTAGTCCAGCTGCGACCACACGCACAGCAGGAACACCTCCCGTTCCGCGCGGCGCAACGCCCGAAGGGCAGCCATGGCCGCGGCCACCTGATCGCGTCGTGCATCCGGTCGACCACCTCGTCGGCGAAGTCCGGCACGGTGTCGCGTACCGGCAGCCGCCGTAACGCCTCCCGGTGCCGGCGCGCCGCCCGGCGGCGATTGCGCAGCACATTGGTCGCGATGCCGAGCAGCCACGGGCGCAGGCTGTCGCCGGCCGGGCGCAGGGACTCGCGGACCCGCCACGCCTCGAGGAACGTCAGCGACACCACATCCTCGGCGTGCGCCGGGTCGCCTCCGCTCCAGAGCGCATGTCGATGAACCGCGTCGGCGTGCTCGTCGAAGAGCTCACCCAACGCCTCGGAGTCCCCGGCCCGGATCCGGGCCCGCATCTCGGCTGTCACACCTGTATCTGTCCGCTGCCGCCGGCAAGTTCCCACAAGCGGGGCGCGAATCTGACCGGCACCCGGGAAGGGCCGGTCAGAAGTAGTCGAGCAGCTGCGCCAGTCCTCCAGCGGCCAGCAGGTCGAGCACGGCCGGGTCGACGGCCGGAGCGTGGTGCAGCAGCCCGGCCTGCGCGACCGCGTGGGCCCGCGCGGCCCCGGCATAGAGCAGAGCGAAGCCGCGGATGTCCAGCCGCAGGTCGGCCTCGCCGTCGACGCGGGTCAGCTCGGCGGTCCCGTCGGCCACGGCCAACCGCCAGGTGCCGGTGTTCCAGTCGGCGAGCGGATCGGTGAGACGGAAGTCGACGACGCCCCGGGTGTGCACGGGCCATCCGCGTGCGCTTACCGCCCGGGCGACGTCCACCGGCCGGTGCATCCACAGGTCCCGCTCGTGGTCGCGGGCCGCCTCCAGCGGCAGGACGGTGCTGACGGCATCACCGTCGAGCGGGCACAGCCGCACCGTCGGGGCGACGCTGGCCCAACTGCCGAGCACCCCGACGAGTTCCCGGGCCGCCTCGGCGGTGGTGGCCAGGGCCTCGTCGACGGTGAGGACCGAGTCGGCCCCGTAACCCCGACCACGCTGCCAGGTGGCGTAGCCGACCAGGTCGCCGTCGGCCTCGACGAGGGTGAGCCCGTCGCCGGGGAGCTTCGCGTCGGCGGCGAAGAAGTCGAACAGCTCACCCCGACGCGTGAGCATGCCGTTGCGGTGCCGGGCGACCCGCTCGTACAGGTCGGCGACAGCGCTCAGGTCGGCGAGCGTGCCGGCGCGGACGCTCAGGTGCGACGCGGGCCGGTGCCGGGGCAGCGCGGCAGTCGCGAGGTCGACGGTACGCAGCACACCGCCGGTCTCCCAGCCGCAGGCCCGGTAGGGGGCGGCGACGGTCGGATAGAGAGCGCTGATCGCCGCTCCCCGCTCGCGGGCACCGGCCAACAGGGCGGTGAGCAGGGCCCGGGCCACGCCCCGGCCCCGCGCCTCGGGGGCGACCGCCACACCGGCGACGTCGGCCGCCGCGACGGCCCGCCCGGACCACCACTGGTCGTGGTGCAGGTCGACGGCCTTGCCGACCAGCCGGCCGCCGTCGTCGAACGCGCCGTAGCGGGTCAGCCCGGGCACCTCCACGGTGGTGTGCGGAGATCGCTGTGCGTCGGAGCCGAAGGCGAGCCGGCCCAACTCCCAGGCCGCGTCGAGGTCGTCGGTGGTGAGTTCACGAACGTGCATCGGCACACCGTAGCGGGGCGGCCAAAGGCCAACAGTCGATATACCGCCGGGCGAACCCCGCCGATCATGGAGTTGTGGTGGGTGACAAAAGTCGGCGGGGGGGGTCAGTGTTGCGGGATGTTGGCCACGCCGATGCGCTTGCGGAACACCCAGTACGTCCAGCCCTGGTACGCCAGCACCACCGGAGTGAAGATCACCGCCACCCACGTCATGATCTTCAGGGTGTACGGGGTGGAGGCGGCGTTGGTGGCCGTCAGCGTGCCCGCCGCGTCGAGGGTGGACGGCAGCACGTTCGGGAACAGCGCCGCGAACAGGGTCGCCACGGCCAGTCCGATCGCCGCGGCCGTACCGGCGAACGCCCAGCCCTCTCGTCGTACCCGGGCGGCGGCCAGCGCGCCGAGCAGCGCGAGGGCCGCGCCGACGGCGAGCACGACGGCGGCCGCGCTGGAGCGGATGCTCAACGTCCAGGTCAGGAAGCCCACCGTGAGTACGGCGGCCCCGACGCCCAGGCGCACCGCGAGGGCGCCGGCGCGCTCGCGGATGTCGCCGGTGGTCTTCAGGGCCAGGAACACCGCGCCGTGGGTGAGGAACAGCGCGAGGGTGGTCGCGCCACCGAGCAGGGCGTACGGGTTGAGCAGGTCGACGAGGCCGCCGACGTACTCGTGGTCGGCGTCCAGCGGCACACCGCGCAGGATGTTGGCGAAGGCGACGCCCCACAGGATCGCCGGCAGCAGCGAGCCGACCACGATGGCGGCGTCCCAGCGGCGCTTCCAGGACTCCTCGGGGCGCTTGTGCCGGTACTCGAAGGCCACCCCGCGGGCGATCAGGGCCAGCAGGATCAGCAGCAGCGGCAGGTAGAAGCCGGAGAACAGGGTGGCGTACCACTCGGGAAACGCGGCGAACATCGCGCCGCCAGCGGTGATCAGCCAGACCTCGTTGCCGTCCCAGACCGGGCCGATCGTGTTGATCAGGACGCGGCGTTCCCGGTCGTCGCGACCGAGCACGGGCAGCAGCATGCCGACGCCGAAGTCGAAGCCCTCCAGGATGAAGTACCCGGTGAACAGCACGGCGACGAGGAGAAACCAGATGGTGGTCAGGTCCACGATGGGCTCCGGGGGTCAGTAGGCGAAGGCGAGCGGACGCTCGGCGTCGTCGGTGTCGTCGGCGGGGGGTTGTTCGCTGACGTCGGGTACGCCGGCCCTGGCGTAGCGCAGCAGCAGCTTGACCTCGATCACGGCGAGGGTGGCGTAGATCAGCGTGAACGCGGTGAACGAGGTGAGGACCTCGGTCAGCGAGACGCTGCGGGACACCCCGTTGCGGGTGAGCATCTCGCCGAAGACGATCCACGGCTGGCGGCCCATCTCGGTGAAGATCCAGCCGAACGAGTTCGCCAGCAGCGGCAGCACCGGCATGGCGAGCCCGGCGCGCAGCAGCCACCTGCTGCTCGGGGTGCGGCCCCTGCGCTGGGTCCAGAGCACCAGCAGCGCGATCGCGCCAGCGGCCATCCCGAAGGCGATCATGAAGCGGAAGCTCCAGTAGGTGACCGGGATGATCGGGGTGTAGCTGCCCGCGCCGTACTGGGTGGCGTACTGGGCCTGCAGGTCGTTGATGCCGTGCACGGTTCCGTGCGGGTCGCCGGTGCCCAGGTACGACAGCAGGTACGGGATCTTGAGGGCGAACACCTCGCGGCTGCCGTCCAGGCTGCCGATGGTGAGTACGGAGAACGAGGCGGGGCTCTCGGTGGTGTAGAGCCCCTCGGCGGCGGCCATCTTCATCGGCTGCACGTCCGTCATGATCTTGCCCTGGATGTCGCCGGTGAACAGCACGGCGGCGGAGGCGACCAGGACGACCCAGGAGCCGAACTTCGTGGCGAAGCGGTACGCGCCGGTGTCGGCCGAGTCGCGGTTGCGGATGACGTGCCACAGACCGACCGCGACGATCAGCGAGCCGGCGACCAGGAACGAGCCGGCCAGGGTGTGCGGGAAGGTGATCAGGGCGACCTTGTTGGTCAGCACGGCCGGGAAGTCGGTCAGTTCGGCGCGTCCGCTGTCCGGGTTGATCCGGTAGCCGACGGGGTTCTGCATGAAGGAGTTCGCCGCGAGGATGAAGTACGCGGACAGGTTGGTGCCGATCGCGGCGGCCCAGATGCTGGCCAGGTGTGCGCGCTTGGGCAGCCGGTCCCAGCCGAAGATCCACAGGCCGATGAAGGTGGATTCGAGGAAGAACGCGACGAGCGCCTCGATGGCCAGGGGCGCGCCGAAGATGTCGCCGACGAAGCGTGAGTAGTCGCTCCAGTTCATGCCGAACTGGAACTCCTGCACGATGCCGGTGACCACGCCCATGGCGAAGTTGATCAGGAACAGCTTGCCGTAGAACTTGGTGAGCTTGAGGTAGCGCTCGTTGCCGGTGCGGTGCCACATCGTCTGCAGGATCGCCACCAGCACGGACAGGCCGATGGTCAGCGGTACGAAGAGAAAGTGGTAGACGGTCGTGACACCGAACTGCCACCGGGCGACGTCCAACGCGTCCACCTGTTACCCCCAACTATGCGTACTACGAGACGTAGTAAATACTACTGCTCGTCGTAGAGGATTGGGCAGGGTCGGGCGGCCCGAACCGGCCCGGGACCAATGACCCTGATCACCCCCGGGCATCCGGCCGACCCGCCCCCGCCGGACCGTTGCGCCGTGCGACGATGGCGCGCTGATGAACACCGCGCACTCCCCCTGGCAGCCACCACTGCTCTGGCGCGCCGCCCTCGCCGTGGCCCGCGCCCTGGTCGGCCTGCTCGCCCGCCTCGAGGTCAGCGGCGACGTCCCCGCGCACCTGCGCCGAGGCCCGCTCGTACTGGCCGCCAACCACATCAGCCCGTTCGACCCCGTCGTCATGATCGCCGCCTGCCGGACCCGTGGCGTCGCCCCGCGGATCATGGCGACCGCCGGGCTGTTCCGCGCTCCCGTGCTCGGGGCCGCCATGCGACACGTCGGGCACATCCGCGTCGACCGGGGCACCAGCGGCGTACACCAGGCCCTCGACGAGGCGGCCGACGCCGTCGCGGCGGGCTCGGTGATCCTCATCTACCCCGAGGGGCGCATCGGCCTGGACCCCGGCATGTGGCCCGAACGCGGCAAGACCGGTGTCGCCCGGCTCGCGCTGGCCTGCGGCGCTCCCGTCGTCCCGGTCGCCCAGTGGGGCGCGCACGAGGTGCTGCCCTACCGGGCGCCGAAGGGAATGCTGCGCGGCATCGCCCGCGCGCTGTGGCGTCGCCCGGTGATCCGGGTGCACTTCGGCGAGCCCGTCGACCTAGGCGAGTCGAACGCCAGCACCCCCGGAGCGGCCCGCCGGGCCACCAACCGGGTCGTCGACGCCCTCACCGACACCCTCGCCCCCCTACGCCCCGACGAACCCGACCGCCCCCGCCACGTCGACCCGGGCCGCCCCACCGACACGAGCCGCACCCACCGCCGCACCCCCTAACCCCCACCCCGCCCCGCCCCCGCCCTGCCCCCTGCCCTCCTGCCCCCTGCCCCCTGCCCCCCGCGATCTTGCACTTCCTGTCGAGACATAACGCCCCGAGTCGCCCATAAAGACAACACAAACCGCAAGATCGACGCAGCTCTGGCCCCGAGCACGACGACCCCTCCGCCCGGCCCCCGCGATCTTGCACTTTCTGCGGCGACATAAAGCACCAAACCGCCCATAACAGCGACACAAAGCGCAAGATCGACGCAGGCGGGGATCGGCGGCCCGGGATCGGCGGCCCGGGAGGCGCGGGCTCCCCCGGGCAGGGGAGGCGGTTGGCTCGGCGTGGGGATCAGGAAGGGGCGGTCGGCGGCGAGGCTGGACTCGTCAGCCCACCGCGCGCAAGGGAGTGTTCGATGGTCAGGTTCGTATCGTGTCTGGCAGCAACAGCGGCAGCAACAGCGGCAGCCGCGCTGGTCGCGGCCGGGTCGTCGCCGGCCTGGGCGCAGGCCGCCAGCACGTCACCTCCGGGCGGGACCACTGCGATGGTCGTCGGGGCGGGACAGTTCGTGTACGACGAGCCCAACACGGTGGGGCACCGGATCTGGTTCGGCGTCGTGGCGGTCGTGGCGGCCGACGGGTCGACGCACGGGCAGTTCCGCTACCGGCACGAGCTGCCGGACGGCACCGTGGCCGCACAGGGCAGGGCCGACGTGACGTGCCTGCGGGTCACCGGGAACGTCGCGGTGTTCACCGCGATCGTGCCCGAGGGCGTCGGGCCGGTCCGTAACCACGGCTACTACGTGAAGATCATCGACGGTGGTCGGCAACCCGACGTGATCGTCGACGCCCAGGCACAGAACGGGACCGAGCCGCCCCCCACCGGTTGCATCGACCCCGAGACGGAACTCCCACCCGAGGTACCCGCACGACCCCGGTACCCGATCCTCGCCGGCGGTTACGTGGTGCGCGCCGACACCGCCCGTTCCTGAGCACCTGGCGCTCCCGTCCCACGGGGGTGACGGGGGCGCCAGGGTCCGCGGGCGGACGAATGTCGCCGGCAGGCCACCTACACTCCACCGGCCGCGGGCATACTGCGTCGCGTGCTCAACCGATCCGCCTACCTCGACGCGCCCGCGCCGCTGGCGTTCGCCCACCGCGGCGGCGCCGCCGAGGGCGACGAGAACACCACCGCGGCGTTCGCCCGGGCCATCGGGCTCGGTTACCGGTACGTGGAGACCGACGTGCACGCCACCGCCGACGGCGTCCCGGTGATCTTCCACGACCCGACGCTCGCGCGGGTCACCGGTGAGGCGGGACGCATCGCCGACCTGAGCTGGGCCGACCTCGCGTCGGTACGCGTCGGCGGCGCTGCCGTCGTACCCCGGCTCGACGAGGTCCTGGACGCCTGGCCGCAGGTCCGCTTCAACATCGACGTGAAGGCCGACGGCGGCGTCGCGCCGACGGTCGCCACCCTGACCCGGGTCGGCGCGGCCGACCGGGTGCTGCTCGCCTCGTTCAGCGACGCCCGACTGGCCCGACTACGGGCCCTCACCGGGGGACGTGTCGCCACCAGCCTCGGCATGCGCGCCGTCGCCCGTCTGAGGCTGGCCTCGCTGCACGGCCGGCCGTTGCGGCTGCCCCCGTCGGTGGTCGCCGCGCAGGTCCCCCCGCGTTACGGGCGGGTGCCGGTGGTCGACCGCCGGTTCGTCGACTACTGCCACCGGCTCGGCCTTCAGGTGCACGTCTGGACGATCGACGAACCGGGCCAGATGCACGACTTACTGGATCGTGGTGTGGATGGCATCATGACCGATCACGTCGGCGTGCTGCGCGACGTCTACCGCAGCCGCGGCCACTGGGCCGCCTGACCAGCACCGAAGGAACCCCCGATGGCCGAGACCGTGACCCCCACGGTGGACGACACCCCGCCTCCGGCGAGCACCCGCCGCGAGCGCCGCGGCTGGTACATCTACGACTGGGCGAACTCCGCCTTCCAGTCCACGGTGATCACCGTGTTCCTCGGCCCGTTCCTGACCACCGTCGCGGAGACGGCCGCCGGCTGCGAGCTGGGCGCGGACAGCTGCGACGGGTACGTGCACCCGCTGGGCATCCGGGTCGCGGCCGGGTCCTACTACCCGTACCTGATCTCGCTGTCGGTGTTCCTGACCGTGTTCGCGTTGCCGGTCATCGGGGCGATCGCCGACCGGTCCGCGCACAAGAAGCGCCTGCTCGGCGGGGCCGCGTTCACCGGCGCGGGCGCGACCATCGCGATGGCCCTCGTCACCGGCGACCGGTACCTGCTCGGCGGCGCGTTGTTCCTGGTCGCCAACATCTCCTTCGGCGCCGCGATCGTGGTCTACAACTCGTTCCTGCCGCAGCTCGGCGGCCCGGACGAACGGGACGGCATCTCCAGTCGTGGCTGGGCGCTGGGCTACCTCGGCGGTGGCCTGCTGCTGGCGGTGAACCTGGCCACGGTCTCCCTGCTCAGCGAGGACGGCAACCCGCAGCGCACCCTGGACCTGGCCCGCTGGTCGATCGTGTCCGCCGGTGTGTGGTGGGCGGTGTTCACCCTGGTGCCGCTGCGCTGGCTGCGCGACCGTCCCAGCGCGGAGGCCGTGGCCGCGCGGGGCAACGTGCTCACCGACGGGTTCCGGCAGCTCGGCCGCACCGTGCGCGGGATCAGGGCGTACCCGCTGACGCTGTTCTTCCTGCTCGCGTTCCTCGTCTTCAACGACGGCATCCAGACCGTCATCACGATGGCCAGCCAGTACGGCACCGAGGAGTTGCGGCTGGAGCAGAGCACCCTGATCGTCACGATCCTGCTGGTGCAGTTCCTCGCCTTCGGAGGCGCGTTGCTGCTCGGCGCGCTGGCCCGGCGCATCGGGGCGCGCAAGACGGTGCTGATCAGCCTGGTGCTCTGGACCGGTGTGATCCTCGGCGTGTTCTGGCTGCCCGCCGAGGCGCCGCTGCCGTTCATGGCGCTCGGCGCCTGCATCGGCCTGGTCCTGGGTGGCAGCCAGGCGCTGAGCCGGTCCCTGTTCAGCCAGCTCATCCCCGCCGGCAAGGAGGGCGAGTACTACGGCTTCTACGAGATCAGCGACAGGGGCACGAGCTGGCTCGGCCCGCTCGCGTTCGGCATCGTGTTCCAACTCACCGCCTCCTACCGCGTGGGTCTGGTCTCCCTGGTGGGCTTCTTCGTGGTCGGTTTCCTGCTGCTGTTGGCGGTGCCGATGCGCCGGGCCATCATCGCGGCCGGCAACACGCCACCACGGGTGCTCTGAGCACGTGCGACGCACCTGACAGATCCGGGCCGGTCGATCGGCTAGGCTGCCCGACCGTGACCGACGACGCCGCTGCCACCCCGACCTGTCTGGCCCACCCGTTCCCTGGCCAGCCGCACGCTCCCGCCGGCTGCGCGGCCGCGCGTGGGCTCGACGGGCGACCGGTGCACGCCGCGGCGCTCAAGTTCTTCTGGGGGCCGATGGACTGCGGCAAGTCCACGATGGCGTTGCAGATGAACTACAACCACGCCCGCCAGGGCCGCCGGGGGCTGGTCACCACCCGCATCGACCGGTCGCTGGGCCCGCAGGTCACCACGCGCATCGGCCTGGCCCACGAGGCCATCGAGGTCACCGACGACCTGGACCTGCGGGCGCTCGTGCGCGGCCGCTGGGCCGACGGGGTACGCGTCGACTACCTGATCTGCGACGAGGCGTGCTTCTACACGGTGGAGCACGTCGAGCAGATGGCCGAGCTGGTGGACAGCTACGACGTGGACGTGTTCGCGTTCGGCCTCGCCACCGACTTCCGGTCCTGCCTGTTCCCTGCCGCGCAACGACTGTTCGAGCTGGCCGACGAGGTGGCCCGCATCCAGGTCGAGGTGCTGTGCTGGTGCGGCCGGGAGGGGCTGCTCAACGCGCGGGTCGTCGACGGTCGGGTGGTCCGCGAGGGCGCGCAGGTCGTCATCGGCGACACCGTCGAGACCGCTGACGTGCGCTACCAGGTGCTCTGCCGGCGGCACTACCGCAGCGGTGACCTGGGCCCCCGAGACTGAGGCGCCCGCCGGACCCGGAGCCGATCCGCGATGATCACCGCGACGGTCACCGCCGTCGCCAGCGCCGCGCACGTCACCACCGTGGCGCCCAGCCCCACGCAGACCGGTATCAGCGTCAGCAGCACCACCACCGCGGCGATCCGGCTGGTCGGCAACGCCCGCCACAGCACCGTCTTGTAGGCGGCGTGCCCGGCGAGGAACAACGCCGGACCACCCAGGGTGAACAGCGCGGCGACCGTGGTGGCGGGCGCGCCGGGCTCCCGCAGCAACACCTCGTCGCCGGCGGAGGCGACGATGACCCCGGCGACGATCACCGGGTGCAGGTAGTTGAACGCGACCCGGCTCAGCGCGCCGGTGCGCTCGCCCGCCCCCGCGATCACCTCCGTCGCGGCCGGGGCCGACCGGGCGAAGTACACCCACCACAGGGCCACCGAACCGGCGAACGCCAGCAGGAACGCCCCCGACGTCTCCAGGTCCACGTGCGAGGTGAGGGTGCTCCCGGTGACCAGGATCGACTCACCCAACGCGATCAGGACGAACGCCGCGCACCGTTCGGCCAGGTGCCCACCCTCGACCATCCACCGCTCGGGGCGGCTGCGGCCCCGCCCCGGCAGCGGATAACCGATCAGCAGGCCGACCACCTCGAGCACGACCACCGCCGCCCACAACGCCTCCCGGGCGACCCCGCCGGCCAGGCCGCCGAGCACGACGAGCACCGACGTACCGGTGATCCACGGCAGCGACTGTTGGAACCCGGCGACCAGCCACGGACTGCCCCGCACTGCCCAGAGCGCGAACAGGGTCCGGCCCACCTGCACACCCACGTAGACCACGGCGAAGAACAGGCCGGTCCCGGCGAACGCCTCCGGGATCGCCGCCGACAACGCCAGGCTGCCCAGCGCCACCCCGAGCAGTACGGCGCGCACCGGCCCCTGGTCCGGTTGCAACCAGTTGGTCAGCCAGGTGGTGTAGACCCAGACGAACCAGACCAGCGCCAGCAGCAGCGCCGTACGGGCGGCGCCTCGCCAGTGCGGGTGGGCGATCAGGTAGTGGGACAACTGGGTGATGGTGAAGATGAAGACCAGGTCGAAGAAGAGTTCGGTCGACGTGGTCGGCTGCACGCCCTGACGCGGTCGCAACAGCTGCGGACGCACCGGGACGGCGGCTGGCTCAGAAGGGGTCACCGCACACCCGCCAGTCCCCGCCCTCGCGGACCACCGGCAGGCGGCGTTCCTCGCTGACGCCGCCGTCGCGGGTCACCTTCACGGTCACCGTGCCGCGCGGACGCCCACCCTTGGTGGACACCGACACGTCGGTGATCTCGTAGTCGGTCACCATCGGCGGGGTACGCACCCAACTGGTGAAACCGATCGCGCTCCACCGGGTCCGCGCGTCGGCGCACAGCCGCTCGTACGCCTGATCACTGTCACCGAGGGCCACCTCGTTGAGGAACCTGTCGGCGGTCTCCCGGATCGGGCCGGCCGCCTGCCGTACGGTCTGCAGGTTCCACGCTCCCAGCCCGGCCACCCCGACGCAGCACAGCGCCATGCCGAACCCGGCGAAGGCCAGCCCGGCGCGCATCGGGCGGCCCCGCCGGGCCGGTCGGTTCCACGACTGGCCGGCACCCACGACTACCGACCGTAGAGAACGCCGTCGCGGTGAGGCGCGGCAAGCCGGAAACTGGGCCTTCTTTCGGCGCGGCGACGCATCGTCTACCGTCGGCGCACACCCCCGTAGCGCCAGGGAGCCGATCGATGAGCCGCTTCGTGCAGCCGGTACCACCCCCCGCCGACCCGTACGCCGGTGACGCCCTGCTGCGGTCCTGGCTGGAGCGTCACCTCGGCGCGGAGGGACACGCCGCCGCGAAAGGGCGCCTGGCCGACCTGGCCGCCGAGGTGGCCGGGCCGCTGCGCGCGGCGCACGCCGACGCCGAGGCGCACCCGCCGACGCTGGTGCGCTACGACCCGTGGGGCGCTCGCGTCGACCGGATCGAGGTGTCCTCCGGCTGGCAGGCGCAGCGGGCCGCCGCCGCCCGACACGCCGTGGTGGCGCTGCCCTACCTGCCCGACGCGCGGGGCACCTGGGGCGCGGCCGCGCGGGTCGTACAGCACGCGCTGCTGCACCTGTACGGACCGGAGTCGGCGACGTTCTCCTGCCCGGTGGCGATGGCCGACGGGGCTGCGGCGCTGCTCAGCCTGCCCGACGTGGACGCTGGTGTCCGTGACGCGTGGCTGCCCCGGCTGGTTTCCACGGACCCGGACACGGCCATCACCAGCGGGCAGTGGATGACCGAGTCGCAGGGCGGCTCCGACCTGGGCCGGTCCAGCACGATCGGCCGACCCGCGGCGGACGGTTCGTGGCGGCTCACCGGCGAGAAGTGGTTCTGCTCGGCCGCCGACGCGGCGATGGCGGTGGCTCTGGCCCGCCCCGAGGGCGCCGGGCGGGGCAGCCGGGTGCTCGCGCCGTTCCTCGTTCCCCGCTACGCGGCGGACTCGCCGCTGGCCACCGGCGCGACGCCGGACGCGCCCGCCCCCGGCGTCGTCGTGCACCGGCTCAAGGACAAGCTCGGCACCCGGGCGCTGCCGACCGCCGAGATCGGGTTGCGCGACGCGTACGCGGTGCCGCTGGGCGACCCGGCGGTGCCCGGCCTGGTCCGGGCGATGACGCTGGTCGTGGTGACCCGGGTGCACAACGCCGCCGCCGCGGCCGGCGGGATGCGACGCGGCCTCGCCTACGCCCGCGCGTTCGCCGACGCGCGGCACGTCGCGGGCGGCCCACTGGCCTCCTCGCCGCTGCACCGCGCCACGCTGGGCACCCTCGCGGTCGACGCGGCGGGCGCGTTCGCCCTCGCGGGGCACGCGTTCGCGCTGCTCGGGCGGGTCGAGGTCGGCGCCGACCCGGAGGCCTCCGCGGAACTGCGCATCGTGGCGCCGCTGGCCAAGCTCGCCACCGGCCGGCTCGCCGTCAGCTCCGCGAGCGAGTACGTGGAGAGCTTCGGCGGCGCCGGCTACGTGGAGGACACCGGTGTGCCCCGGTTGCTGCGCGACGCGCAGGTGCTGCCGATCTGGGAGGGCACCACCAACGTGCTGTCCCTGGACGTGCTGCGCGCGTTGACCCGGGAGGACGCCGGGACGCCGCTGCTGAGCCGGCTGACCGCCGCTGTCGACCTGGCCCGGCCGCTGTCGCCCGCGTTGGCCGACACCCTGGCCACCGCAGCCCGGCAACTGGGCGAGACGATCACGGCGGTGACCGCCGAGCCGGGCACGGCAGCCGTGCTCGCCGGGGCTCGAGGGCTGGCGCTGCGCCTGGCGTACGCGCTGACCGCCGCACTGCTCGTGGAGCACGCCGCGTGGGGTGACGAGCAGGCGGAGTTGGCGGCGCGGCTGTGGGCGCGGCGGTGGCTGCGACACGAGGACATCGCCGAGGACGCCCACCACCACCTGGACCTGCTCTGCTGACACCTCGACGTGGATTGTCGGGGGTGCCGGGCAGACTGCCGGGCATGACGACAACCGCTGACCTCGCGATGGTCAACCTGGACAGCTCCGACCCGGCCGGGCAGGCCGCCTTCTACCATCGGGTGTTGGGCTGGGAGGTCGCCCACAGCCAACCCGAGTACGCGATGATCCGCAACGGTGGCGTGTCCATCGGGTTCGGCCTGGTCGAGGGCTACCAGCCGCCAGCCTGGCCGGATTCGGCCGGGCAGAAGCGTTACCACCTCGACCTCTACGTCGACGACCTGGCCGTCGCCGAGAAGGAGTTCGTCGCCGCGGGCGCGTCCAAGCCGGAGTTCCAGCCCGGGGAGACCTGGGTGGTGCTTCTCGACCCGATCGGGCAGCCGTTCTGCCTCTGCCGCCGACCGCAGGGCTGACGCGGCCTGACGCCGCACGCCGCCGCAGGGCTGACGCGGCCTGACGCCGCACGCCGCCGCAGGGCTGACCAGCGGTGCTCAGCGCAGCGGGCCTCGGGCCACGGCGTCGCGCATCGCCGCCGGATCGCCGACCGGGACGTACTCCAGCCACCAGGTCGCCCCGGCGGCGGCCAGCTCACGGCGGTAGGCCCGCTCGGCGCGTTCGTCCGGGCGGCGGCGTCGGCCGCCGATCGCCACGTCGAACGGCTGGCCGTCGGCCCGGGTGGCGGGCAGCGCTTCGACCAGCTCGTGGACCTCGTCGGGGGTGAAGTCGGCCCAGCCGTCGGTGTCGGTCAGCTTGTAGGGCACGATGCCGTCGGCGCGGGCCGCACGCCGTCGCACTGCCCCGGCCTGGGTGCTGCCGCCGACCCAGACCGGCACCCGGGGCGACTGCACGGGCGGTGGACGCAGCGCCACCTTCTCGGCGCGGTAGTGGACGCCCTGGTGCTCGACCCGTTCTCCGCTGAGCAGGCCGGTCAGCAGGTCCAGGCCCTCGTCGAGCATCGCGGCGCGCACGGCCACCTCGGTCGGCTCGCCGAACGCGGCCAACCCCCGGTCGCCGGGGTCGCCGACGCCGACCGCCACCGTGGCCCGGCCGGCGCTCAGGTGGTCGAGGGTGAGCACCTCACGGGCCAGCTTCGCCGGACGGCGTCGGGGCAGCGCGGTGACCGTGGTGCCGAGGCGCACCCGCTCGGTGCGCCCGGCGATGGCCGCGAGCACCAGCCACGGGTCGTAGGTAGACGGGTCGTCGCCGCAGTAGTGGATGACGTAGTCCTCCAGGAACACCCCGTCCCATCCGGCGCGCTCGGCCAACTCGCCCAGCTCGACGAGGGTGGCGACGGCGATATCGTCGCCACCGCAGGGGATCTCCAGGCCGTGTCTCATCCGGTGACCGTAGGACGGGGGTACGACGGTCAGGCGCGCCGGCGCGACCGGGCGGCCCACACCGCGTACGCCGGATCGCGGTCGAGGTTGTGGCGGTCCCGGTCGTATCGGCGGGTGGTCCGCGGGTCGGCGTGCCCCATGGCGTCCTGCACGTCTTCGAGGGGTACGCCCTCGGACCGGGCGGTGGTGGCGAAGGCGTGCCGCAGCGAGTGCGGGGACAGTCGCGCCCAGGCGGGGATGCCGGCGGCTCGGGCGAGGCGACGGACCATCCGGAACACCGAGTGCCGGTCGAGTCGTGCGCCGCTGGCGGTGACCAGCAGTGGCCCGGTCAGCTGCGTCACCGGCACGCCGGTGGCGGCCGCCCGTTGGGCCAGGTACGCGTCAACGGCGTAAGCGGTGCCCGGGGTGAGGGCGCGACGGCGCTGCTTGCCGCCCTTGCCGACGAAGCGCACGCTGCGGTGCCCGCGTTCGGTGCCAAGGTCGGTCAGGTCCAACGAGACCAGCTCACCGACCCGCAGGCCCAGGTCGGCCAACAGCGCGATCGCCGCGCGGTTGCGGGCCGCCGTCGGGCCGGTCTCGGCGTCGGCCGCGGTGAGCAGGGCGTCCACCTCCTCGGGGGTCAGCCCGATGGTGGCGGAGTGGTCCCGGTCGACGCGGGGTCGGTCCGCGCCGGAGACCGGGTTGGCCGGCACGCCGCCGAGCTTGACGAGGAAGTCGTACCAGCTCGACAGGGCCGAGAGCCGGCGTGCGACGGTCGCCGGGGTCAACGGCCGGCCGCTGCGGGCGACGAGTGTGGACTCCAGCGTGCGGGCGTACTCGTTGACGTGCAGGAACGTGGCCCGCAGCGGGTCCAGGTCGTGGCCGGCGCACCAGCCGAGGAAGGCGGCGACGTCGCGCCGGTAGGCGTCGCGGGTGTGCTCGGACAACCGGCGGTTGCGCAGCCACGCCTCGGTGACGTCCATCGGCGCGCTCGGCAGGGCCGGGCGGGCGGTGGGGCGGGCGAGCACGGGCGCGTCGGAGAACACCATGTGAAAAAGGTTCTCAGCAGCGGATGGGATTGCCACGCAGGCGCGCCGACGGCCGGCACCCCGGTGTGGGCGCCGGCCGTCGAGGCGGTGGCTCAGGCGTTGATCTTGCACTTTCTGCGGCGACATAAAGTACATACAGCCTCATCACGACAACCCAAAGCGCAAGATCGCCGGCCCCCTCCCCCACCACGCCATCCGTCGCATCGATCATGAAGTTATTGCCGGCTGGTTCGGCGTGTCTTGGCAATAACTTCATGATCGCCGGGGGCGGGGCGGGGCGGGGGGCGGGGCGGGGCGGGGGGTGGGGCGGGGGGTGGGGGCCGGGGCGGGGCGGGGGGTCAGGCGTTGATCTGTCGGTGTGCGTCGCCGTTGGCGGTGATGGTGACCCGGCGGGGCTTGGCCCGCTCGGCGACGGGGATGCGCAGCGTCAGCACCCCGTTTTCGTAGCCGGCCTCCAGCCGCTCGCTGTCGAGGGTGTCGCCCAGGAACAGTCGCCGGGTGAAGGTGCCCATCGGGCGTTCGGCGGCGACCAGTTCGACACCGTCGCCGGTGGGCCGACGCCGCTCGGCCCGCACGGTGAGCACGTTGCGCTCGACCGTGCAGTCGATGGTGTCGGGGTCGACGCCGGGCAGGTCGAACGCCGCGTAGAAGTTGTCCCCGTCGCGGTAGGCGTCCAGGTGCATCATCGCGGGACGGGCCGCCGTACCGAAGAACTGCTCGGCGAGCCGGTCCACCTCGCGGAACGGGTCGGTACGCATCAACATCGCTGTGCCTCCTCGGATCTCCTGGCCGAAGGTGATGAGTTGAGCCCGACTGACTCAACTTCCTCTTCTTATTTAGCGCCTTCCGAGCCGGGCGTCAACCTCTTCTCGAACCAGTGCTCGGCGTACGGACCCTGCGAGTACGCCGGGATCTCGACATAGCCGTGCCGGGCGTACAGGGCGCGGGCCTCGACCAGGTCGGAGCGGGTGTCCAGGCGAATGCGGTCCACCCCGGCCGCCCGCGCCCGCCGCTCGACGGCGGCCAGCAGCGCGGCGCCACCACCGGCGCCCCGGTGCGCGGAGCGGACGAAGACCCGGGTCAGCTCGGCCCAGTCGGCGTGCCACCGCAGCCCGGCGCAGCCCGCCAGGTCCGCGCCGCGATGCGCGATCAGGAGCAGACCCCCGGGGTACGTCAGGTCGTCGCTGGGCATCTCGGCGAGCGCGGCGTCGACCTCGCCGGGCAGATCGGGGCGGCAGTGGTAGCGCACCACCATCTCGGTCATGTACTCGCGCAGCAGGAGTGTCGCGTCCGGATGGTCGGGCCGGACGGCACCGGTCACCCACTGCCGGACGGCCGTGGTCACGCGTTGTCCTCAGTGCCTGCGGTCCGCCGGTAGATGCCCTGCTCACGGGTCAGCAACCGCTCGTCCACCAGGTAGCGGCGCAGCGTGGCGTGGTCCGACGCGCCACCGGCGCACCACGGCTTGAGCGCGTCGTCGACGGCCCGCTCCGGATAGCGCGTGTCCGCCGCGAACGACCGCTGCGCGATGTGGGCCAGCAGCGTTCGCCGCCTCCCGCGCTGCGCCGGCATGCCCACCAGGACGTACCCGCGCAGGAACGCGCGCAGCACCGGGTCCTCGGTCGACTCGGCGTCGTCGGTCGGGCGACTGTCGCGTGCCGCCGCCCGCAGCGACGCCTCGTCGACCGCGAGCGTGCCGTCAGCGCCGGTGACGAGGCCCGCGTCGGCGAGACGGCGGAGGCCGGTGAGCACGACCCGCGCGGCCAGGCCGCTGCGCTGGGCGACCTCCGCCACGCTTGTCGATCCCAGCGCGACCGCCGCGAAGATTCGTCGCCGTCCGTCGTCGGCCAGGGCCCCGGCCAGAGCGTGCGCAGTCATGCCGGTCACCCTCCCATCGGCGTACGCGCACCGCCAGGAGATTTCGAGGTACGCCCCGCTGGCTGCCGGCTACCCAGCGGTGGTCAGGAATTGCTCGTCTGGGACGCGTCGGCGGGTTGCTCGGCGACGAGGAGCACCCGGCGTAGCAGGTCGGAGAGCACCCGTCGCTCCGCCGGGGTCAGCGCGCCGAGCAGCCGGTGCTCCTCGGCCCCCTGGCTCTCCATGGCCGCGCGCCACGCGTCCATGCCCGCGTCGGTGAGTTCCACGTCCACCCGACGACGGTCCACGGTGGACGGGATGCGGCGGACGAAGCCCCTCTTCAGCAGGGTGTCGACGCGTGCGGTGATCGAGGCCGGGGCCACCGACAGATCCGCGGCCAGGTCGGAGGGGGCCGCACGCCCTTGCCGGCCGGCGAGGGCGTGCAGGGTCTCGTACTCGTGTGGGGGCAGGTCGAAGTCGGCGAGGACCCGTTCCTTGACCGCGCGCAGGTGTCGGATCACGCGGATCATCCGCACCACCGCGCCCTCGATGTCCCGGTCGAAGTCGGGCACTCTGCGCACCCGATCCTTCCGGCTGCTGTTCCTCGGCCGTACCGTCTCGGCGGTCGGGGACGCGGTGGTGCCCGCCGCTCTGGCCCTGGCCGTGCTGCGGGCCACCGGCTCCAGCGGGGCGTTGGCGGTCGTCCTGGCTGCCGCGATGGTGCCCCGGCTGCTCCTGCTGCCGCTCGGCGGTGTCGTCGCCGACCGGTTCGCCGCCCGCCGGGTCGCCCTGCTGGCCGACCTGGTGCGCTGCGGGACCCAACTCGCGGTCGGCGCGGAACTGCTCGGCGGCGACCCGTCGCTGACCACCGTCGTGGTGGCGTCCGCGCTCGGCGGCACCGCGTCGGCGTTCGCCATCCCGACCGCATCGCCCCTGGTGGCCGGCACCGTCGCGGCGGCCGACCGGCAACGGGCCAACGCGCTGACGGGAGTCACCGCCAACGCCAGCCGACTGCTCGGCCCGGCCCTGGCCGGGGCGTTGATCTGGGCCGCCGGGCCCGGTTGGGCGTTCGTGATCGACGGCGGGTCGTTCTCGCTCAGCGCCGCCCTGCTCGCGCTGGTCCGGGTCGAGCACGTGCCGGTGCCACGCCGATCGGTCCTGGCCGACCTGCGCCACGGCTTCGGCGAGGTACGCGCCCGCGACTGGTTCTGGACCAGCCTGCTGGGGCACGGCATGTGGAACGGCGCGGCCGCCGTGCTGATGACCCTCGGGCCGGCTGTCGCCATCGACCGTCTCGGCGGCGAGGTGACCTGGGTGCTGCTGTTGCAGGCCGGCGCGATCGGCATGCTCGTCGGCTCGCTGCTGGCCGGGCGGGTCCGGCTACGCCGACCGGTGCTGCTGGCCAACATCGGGCTGGCCACCTACGCCGTGCCGCTGTTCCTGCTCGCCGTGGCCGCGCCCGCCCCGGCCGTGATCGTCACGTACGCCGTGGCGCTGACCGCCCTCGGCTATCTCAACCCGGTCTGGGAGACCGTCGTGCAGCACCACTTCCCGCCGGAGGTCCTGGCCCGCGTCACCTCGTACGACTGGCTGGTGTCGCTGGCCGCCATGCCACTGGGCTACGCGCTGGCGCCGCTGGCCGCCGACTCGTTCGGCACGCCCGTACCCCTGGTTGTCGCCGGCCTGCTGGTCCTCGTCGCCTGCGGCGGCACCGTGCTCGTGCCCGGCGTGCGCCGGCTCACCTGGCCGACCGCCCACGAGCCGCAACCGGCCGAACCGGCCGGCGTGCGCTGACCAGGCCGGCCAAGGTGGACGGTCAGCCGGCGGCGCGGGCCATGGCGACGAAGCCGCGCCAGGCGTCCGGGCGGAAGGTGAGCGTCGCGCCGTCGCGGTCCTTCGAGTCACGCACGAGCACCACGCCCGGAAGGTTGTCGGCGACCTCGACGCAGTTGCCGCCGTTGCCGCCGCTTCTCGTGCTCGTACGCCACCGCGCCCCGGTCATGTCCATGATCCCGCCGCTTCTCTGAGAAGGTCCAGGGAACGTCCCCGGGGCAGCGCCTCGCCGCGAATCCGCTCCCACCGCCGTTCCAGGCTAACAAGCTCCGATGGCGCGTCGAGGATCTGCGCCTGCGCGGCGCTGTCGACGTGCGCAAGGCGCGAGCCGTCCGGCAGGTCGGCGATGGTGAACGGCCCGTCGAGCCCGGGGTAGCTGGGCGCGTCCGCCGGAACGATCTGGAGTTGGACGGTGTCCGTCTCGACGTAGCCGAGCAGGCGCGTGAGCTGCGCCGCCATCAGCGCCCGGTCGTCGCCGACACGGCGGCGGAGAACCCCCTCGTCGAGCAGGGCGATGAGCAGCGGTCCCTCGGTCTCCCGCTCGATAATCGACTGCCGGTTCAGCCGCGCCTCGGTGAACTCGTCGATCGCAGCCGCGGTCAGCACCCCGCCGCCCAGGGTGGCCCGCGCGTACGCCTCGGTCTGGAGCAACCCCGGCACCCACGCCAACTCGAACGACCGCAGCGTCACCGCCTCGCGTTCGATGTCGACCCAGGGTCGGAACCACACCGGTTCCCGGCGGCGGAGGGCGTCCGGCCACAGTGCCTCGGCGTCGCGGGCCAGCAGCTCGGCGACTGTCGCGCGGTGTCGACTCTGCGGGACGTGGCCCGGGTTCGCCCACCGGGCGACGGTCTTCGGGTGCACGCCGATCCGGTCGGCGAGGCTCTCGGCCGTGTGACCCGCCTCGGCGAGCGCGGCGACAAAGGCGTGATTCATACCGTTCCTTCCGGGGAGCAAAGGGGCTGCGCCACAGAAAACACGTAACGCTGTGTGCTTGTCCAGCGACTCCCGGGAAAGTGGGGTATCGACGGCGCGGCCGGCAGGGACCCGAACCCGGCGGACGCGTTCGCAGCGGGGGCCGCTGCCGCGACCGGAAGCGGCCCCCGCCTCCAGCAGCCGACCCAGGAGGAACGCGTGGCCCACACCGACGGAACGGCCCGGAGGCCGACACACTCCCCGTTGCGCCCGTCGTGGCGCTGCCCGGCCTGCGGCATCCTCTGGCCGTGCTCGACCGCGAAGCTGCGCCTGCTCGGCGAGTACCGCGAGGACCGCCCGGGTCTGGTGACGCACCTGGCGGCGGTCCAGAAGGAGGCCGAGGCCGATCTCGCCAGGCTCAACCCCGATGTGGCGCTACCCGACCTGACCCCGCGTTTCGTCGGCTGGGCGCAGGCCCGCTGAGCGGATGGCCTAGTCGGCGTCGTGCTCGGTGATGAGTGCGGGAAACCAGGTGACGTCCAGTGGGGTGCCGTCGTGGTTGCCGCGGTTGTCGTTGGCCATGTCGGCGACCCGCTGCGCGTCGTCGAGGGTGGTCAGCAGAGCGGCGCTCCCCGGCCGGATGCCGAGCTTGGTGCTGGCCTGGGTGTCCAGGCGGTAGCAGAGCCAACTGTGGAAGCGTCCGTCGATGAAGCCGAGCACCTCGAATCCGCGCGTCGTGCCGGGTGGGACAGCCGTGGGGTGCACGAGGTTCATCCGGACCGGATGCGGGAGGTCGTCGATCCACTCCTCAATGACGGTCATCAGCTCGGCGACCACTGCCGTCGGCACGCTCATGCTCAGCACGTGGACGGTGCGGGGGTCCGCCGGCGCGTGCCGGACGGCGTTCGCGGCCTGGCGCAGGGTCCGGTGCCAGGGCGCGAACAGCGACTGCTGCCACGGCTCGATGTCCTGGTCGGCGGGGAGGAAGTCGGCGAGGCAGTCGCTGACCGTGGGCACCGCGCTCGGTAGGTCGGCGGTCCAGCCCTCTCTGCCGGGCGTCCAGCAGAAGCCCGCGACGAACCCGGCCAGCACACAGTTCTCGGCGTCTGTCACCTGCTCATGATCGACGAAGCCGGCGTCCGGTGCCGAGAATTGTTCGGGCGGCCCTCGCGCTCAGGGAGTGACCGCAGGAGACCCGTCGGTGCGCAGTCGTGCGTGCTGGT
Source organism: Micromonospora sp. NPDC005172 (assembly GCF_040608555.1). Taxonomy (NCBI): domain Bacteria; kingdom Bacillati; phylum Actinomycetota; class Actinomycetes; order Micromonosporales; family Micromonosporaceae; genus Micromonospora; species Micromonospora sp. NPDC005172. The sequence continues at coordinate 27,773 of NZ_JBEXIL010000026.1, read as the reverse complement.
GCATGTCGTGCCAGCCGTCGGCGTGCCGCATCGACTGACGCGCCACCCCCTCCACGGTGAAGCCGCCCCGCGTGGCGACCCGGCACGACGCCGCGTTGGCCGTCGAGTGGTTCAGCTCCAACCGGTGCAACCCCGCCTGCGCGAAGCTCCACCGGGTCAGCGCCTCCAGAGCCTCGGTGGCGAGCCCTCGACCGCGTGCGTCGGGCAGCAGCCAGTACGAAATCTGCGCCGACCCCTCGCTCAGCAGCACGTCCCGCAATCCGGTCTGGCCGACCGGCCGGTCGTCGTCCTCGACGATCGCCCAGCTCACGGCCGTCTCGGCGCGCCACCGGCCGGTCCACTGTGCCGTCCACGCCCTGGCCTCGGCGTCGTCGTCGAGCCGGAGCACGTGCCACCGCCGGATCGCCGGACAGTCGAAGGCGGCGCGTACGACCGGGGCGTCGTCGTCACGCCACGGCCGCAGCGCCAGCCCTGGACGTACCGGAAGGTGGGGTTGCTCCTGGGCGGCGAGACGCCCAGCGGGCAGGGCTGGGGTGACGAGCAGCGGCATCGGCCCATTATCGAGTAGTCGGTCTCACTCGCCGGTCGGGCCGCCCGCCAGCTCGGCGACCACGTCGAGGTGGCCCAGGTGGCGGGCGTACTCCTGCACGAGGTGGAACAGCACCCGTTCCAGCGACGCCGGGTCCGCGCCGTTCCAGCGCGGGCCCGGCGCACCGACCTCGGTCAGGTCGTGCGCCGTCACGACGGCCGTGGTGTGCGCGCCCTGCGCCCGCAGCGCCGCGACCAGATCGTCGCGGGTCTCGTCCGGGGCGACGTACCAGCGGTCGTCCCGACGATCACCCCACGGCTCGGCGACGTTCCGGCCCTCGAAGCCCCACTCGATCCAGCGCAACTCGACGTGGCGCAGGTGTGTGAGCAGCTCCAGAGGGGTCCACCCGGACGGCAGCCGGCTGCTGCGCAGCTCCGACTCGTCCAGCGCCGACACCTTGGCCACCATCGACTCCCGGAAGTAGTCCAGGTAGCGCAGGAAGACCTCGGTGCGGCTGCCGGCCGGTGCGGTCGGCTCGGGGAAGGCAGTCATGAGCCGCTCGGCAGGTCACGACCGCGCTGGCGCACGCCCGCGCCGCCGTACGGGTAGTCACCGATCGGCGGCGCGCTCGCCTCGTCCAGCAGCCGCATCTGCGCCGCGTCGAGGACGAGGTCGGCCGCGGTCAGGTTGTCGTCGAGCTGTTCGGTGGTCCGCGCTCCGAGGATCACCGAGGTGACCGCCGGTCGTGCCGCCAGCCAGGCCAGCGACACCGCCGACATGGACACGTCCCGGTCCCGCGCGATCTGGCCGACCGCGTCGAGCACCCGCCAGGTGCGCTCCTGCGCGTTGCGACCCGCGTACGCCTCGACCCCGCGCTGCGGGTTCTCGCCGAGCCGGGTGGCGCCGGTGGGCGTGGAGTCGCGCCGGTACTTGCCGCTCAGCCAGCCTCCGCCCAGCGGCGACCACGGCAGGATGCCGATGCCCTCGTTCTCGCAGACCGGCACCAGCTCGAACTCGATCTCCCGGGCCAGCAGGTTGTACTGCGGTTGCAGCGAGACGATCGGGGTGAGGTTGAGGTGCTGGGTGAGCAGGGCGGCCTTCTGCAACTGCCAGCCGGTGAAGTTGCTGACCCCCGCGTAGCGGATCTTGCCGGCGCGTACGGCGTCGTCGAAGAACCGCAGCGTCTCGGGCAGTGGGGTCAGCGGATCCCACGCGTGCGCCTGGTAGAGGTCGACGGCCTCGACGCCGAGACGTCGCAGGCTCGCGTCCAGGGCACGGGTGAGGTGCACCCGCGACAGGCCGGCGTCGTTCGCCCCGGGGCCCATCGGGAACCTGCCCTTGGTGGCGATGACGAGGCGGTCGCGCGTGTCGGGCCGTGCCCGCAACCAGCGACCGACGATCTCCTCGGAGACGCCTGTGGAGTAGACGTCCGCGGTGTCGAGGAAGGTGCCGCCGGCCTCGACGAACCGGTCGAGCTGGGCGAAGCTGCCCTCCTCGTCGGTCTCCGCGCCGAAGGTCATCGTGCCGAGGCACAGGGTCGACACCACCGTGCCGGTGGCGCCCAGAGTGCGGTATCGCATGTCGTCCTCTCGGTCGAGTTGCAAAACTGATCTTCGCACCTGGTCAGAGCGTGTGCACCCGGAGGCTTCGCGGGCACCCACGCGGCGGCGTCACGGGCGATGATGGATCGGTGAGCGAGCCCGCCATCGACACCGACCGACCGCACGCGCCGGCCCGGTCGTCCACATTGGTCGAGCTGCCGCAGCCCGGTCCGCGTACGCGGGGGCCGTGGCTGGTGGCAGCCCTGACCAGCGTGACGCTGCTCCTGCTCGCCGGGCGGTACGGCTATCACCGCGACGAGCTGTACTTCCTGCTCTGCGGCCGGCACCTCCACTGGGGTTACGTCGACCAGGGCCCGTTGGTCCCGGCGCTGGCCCGACTGCTCGACGAGATCGCGCCGGGCAACCTGGTGGTCCTGCGGACGCCGTCGGCGCTGCTGGCCGGGGGCGCGGTCCTGCTGGTCGCCGCCATCGCCCGCGAGCTGGGCGGCGGCCGGGGTGGGCAGAGCGTCGCGGCGGTGCTGGCCGCGCTGTCCGGCATCGTGCTCGCCAGCGGCCACCTGCTCAGCACCACGACCGTCGACCTGCTGGTCTGGCTCGCCGTGGCGTGGTGCGCGGTCCGGTTGCTGCGCACCGGCGACACCCGGTGGGCGCTCCCGCTCGGGCTGGTGCTCGGCGTGGGCATGCTCAACAAACTGCTGCCCGCGTTACTGGCCCTGGGCCTGATCGCCGGTGTGGTGATCGCGGGACCGCGTCGGCTGCTGCGGGACAGATGGGTGCTCGCCGCCGCCGGGATCGCCCTGGTACTGGCCGCGCCGAACCTGGTCTGGCAGGCCGCACACGGTCTCCCGCAGCTCGGCGTGGCCGCCTCGATCTCCGACGGCGACAGCTCCTACAGCGGCCGCCTCGACGCGTTCACCCTCCAGTTCGTCATCATCAGCCCCTTCGCCGTACCGATCTGGATCGCCGGTCTCGTCGCGTTGCTGCGCCGGCCGACGTGGCGGCCGTACCGGGCGGTGGGTTGGGCCTGGCTTGTCGTGTTCGGCGTGGTCCTGGTGGCCGGCGGCAAGGGCTACTACGACGCTCCCCTGCTGCTGGTCCTCGCCGCCGTGGGCGCGGTGGTGACCGCCGCGTGGGCGTCGCGCGGCTCGACGTGGCTGCGCCGTGGGGCGCTCGCGGTGGGCGCGGCGCTGTTCCTGCTGCCCAACGTCGTGCTGCTGCTGCCGGTGCTGCCGGCCGACCGGCTGCCTGCCTTCGTGGTCGACGTCAACTACGACGCCGGGGAGACCATCGGCTGGCCGGCGTTCACCGACTCACTCGCCGCCGTCCACCGCGGCCTGCCGGAATCGGAACGCGCGCGAGCGGTCATCCTGACCGGCAACTACGGCGAGGCCGGGGCGGTCGCGCGGTACGGCCCGGCCCGAGGGCTGCCTCGGGCGTACTCCGGGCACAACAGCACTGTCGACTTCGGTCGGCCGCCCGCCGACGCGGACGTGGTCATCGCGGTCGGCTGGGAGCGCCCCGACGCGTTGAACGGCTGGTTCGAGCAGTGTGCGCTGGCCGCTCGGGTGGACCAGCGGGTCGAGGTGGCCAACGACGAGAACGGCGGCCCGATCCACGTGTGCCGAGGGCTGCGGCGTCCGTGGGCCGAGATCTGGGACACCGAGGTACGCCACGCCGGCTGAGCCTGGTCAGCCGGCGGGTTCGCCGGTGAGCCAGGCGCGGACGGTGGTCAGGGCCTCGGGGCCGGAGTCGTCGTCCACGTCGCGGGCGAGGTCGGCGATCGTGATGGCGGCCAGCGCGTCGCGCCACGCCGTCTCGGCGGTCCACATCGCGCGAGCGATCGGGCACGCGCTGGTGCAGGCGCTGGGCGGGGCGGCAAGCGGGCCGCGCTGGCGGATCTCGGTGCACACGAAGGCGGGGCCCGGCCCGTCGATGGCGTGGACCACGTCGAGCACGCTGATGCTCTGCGGTGCGCGGGTCAACGCGTAGCCGCCCGACTTGCCCTGCACGGAGTGGATGAGCCCCGCACGGGCCAGCGACTGGAGTTGCTTGGCGAGGTAGCTGCCGGAGACGTCGTGCAGCTCCGCGAGCCGGGCGGCCGGGACGGGCCTGCTGCTGGTGGTCAGCACGACGCAGCAGTGCAGCGCCCACTCGACCCCGCCGGACATCTTCATCGCCTCACCCTAGCCACCCCTGATACTCGGACCTGTTCTGTCCGAGTATAGTTCTCGGATATCAGAAGTCCGAGTTTGACGGCGCCGCTGGGGTGCCGGGACGGACGGGACACGGAAGGTGAAACGGACATGAAGATCGCCGTGATGGGCGGGACGGGCCTGATCGGGTCCCAGGTCGTCCAGATCCTGCGGACCGCCGGGCACGACGCGTTCGGGCACTCCCAGTCGACCGGAGTCGACCTCCTCACCGGGCAGGGCCTGCCCGAGGCACTCAAGGACGTCGACGTCGTCGTCAACCTCACGAACTCGCCGACCTTCGACGACGCCTCGCCCGCCTTCTTCCAGAGCACGATGGACAACCTCCTGGGCGCCGCCGAGCAGGCCGGCGTCGGGCACGCGGTGATCCTGTCGATCGTCGGCGTCGACGAGGTGCCCGACCTGGCCTACTACCGCGCGAAGGTGCTCCAGGAGGACATCCTCAGGGCCAGCGCGGTGCCGTACTCAATCGTGCGCGCCACCCAGTTCTTCGAGTTCATGGACGCGGTCATGTCCTGGACCGCCGACGAGTCCGGCGTACGCCTGCCGAGCACTCCCGTGCAGCCGATGGCCGCGGCCGACGTCGCCCAGGCCGTCGCCGACGTGAGCGTCGGCGCGCCCCTGCGGGGCGTCCGCAACGTCGCCGGCCCTGACGTGTTCGCACTCGACGAACTGGGTCGGATCACCCTCGCCGCGCACGGCGACCAGCGCGCCGTCACCACCGACGACACCGCCGGGATGTTCGCCGCCGTGCCGGGCGACGTGCTGATCGGCAACGAGGACGCCGTACTCGCGCCCACCTCCTACCGGGAGTGGCTGGCGCGCTGACCCGTGGTTGGGGCGTCCCGGGATGCGGGGCGCCCACCGGTCGCGCGGACTAGGCTCGGTCCATGGTCACGGCGGGTCTGCTCCTGGCGGCCGGCACCGGCCGTCGGCTAGGCCAACCCAAGGCCCTCCTGCCGTATCGTGGCCGCCTCCTCGTGGACCATGCCGCCGAGATCCTCACCGCCGCCGGTTGCCAGCCGGTGCTCGTGGTGCTGGGCGCGCAGGCCGACCAGATCCGTGCCCGAACGCGGCTGCCCGACGTGGTGGTCAACGACGACTGGGCGACGGGCATGGGCTCGTCGCTGCGGGCAGGGCTGGCCGCGTTGGCGTCCAGCCCTGCCGCCGCCGTCGTGGTCACCCTCGTCGACCAGCCCCACCTCACCCCCGAGGCGGTACGCCGCGTCGCCTGCGACGCCACCGCCGAATCCCTCACCATGGCCACCTACCGCGACGGGCGGCGCGGACATCCGGTGCTGCTCGGGCGCGAGCACTGGGCCGGAGTCGCCGGCGCGGCGACCGGTGACCGGGGCGCGCGCGACTACCTCCGCGCTCACGCCGCAGCCGTACGACTGGTGGACTGCGCCGACGTCGCCGACGACACCGACGTGGACCTACCCGACGAGGCCGCCGCCCTCCCCCGGTAGCCGCGCCGTCGGAACCTCGTACGCTGCGCCACATGCTCTCCGGCGTTCACGGGTTGTCCCGCCACTTCACCCCCGACAGCCTGCGGGAGCACCTGCTCGTCCGCTCCACCCGAGCCGAGACGGGCTGCCTCATCATCACCGGCTACGGCTCCCAGCGCGGTGTCCACCAGAAGGTCGCCGGACGCGCCTGGGCGCACATCGCCGCCTACGCCGTCTTCGTCGGCGACTACGACCCCGACCTCGAAGTCGACCACAGCTGCGGCGTCCCCGACTGCATCGAACCGACCCACCTGCGCCAGGTCACGCACGCCGAGAACTGCCGAACCCGCGAGCGCAACCCGCGCTGCCGCAACGGCCATGACCGGGAGATCGACCCCGGTACCGGCACGTACCGCCGGGTCTGCCGCGGCTGCAATCGGGACGCGCAGCGTCGGTGGCGACAGCGTCAGGCCGCCGAGGTCGCCGAGGCCCGCCAGACGTACGGGCACAGCTAGGGAACTGCGCCCGCACGTCGTGGACGCCGCCGTCAACCAGCTTCCCGCTCCGCCCCGACGGTGAGGGCGTGCCCGGTCGTCGAGTCGACGTGCCCGGGGATCTCGTCGTGGCGATCACCCACAGTCGGTGTCCCGGTGGGCTCGAACATGAGGATCGCGGCGCCCGACGGGGAGTACGGCCTGTGCTCCGTCCCTCGGCGGACCGTGAAGACAGCGCCCTGCGGGAGCAGGACCGTGCGCTCGCCGTCGGGCTCGCGCAGGGAGATGCGCAGCTCACCGTCGAGGACCAGGAAGAACTCGTCGGTGTCGTCGTGGACGTGCCAGATGTGCTCGCCTTCGACCTTGGCGATCCGGACGTCATAGTCGTTGACGCGCGTGACGATGCGGGGGCTCCACAGGGCGTCGAAGGAGGCCAGAGCCTTGCCGAGAGAGATGGGTTCGCTGCTCATGGGCCAATCCTCAGCCGTTTCCTACGACCCTCGTGAGTGCTAGGAATTGCACATGGCGAAAGAATCGTCGCAGGCGGCTGACGTGGTGGGCGTACACCGGGTCGTCGTGATCGTGGACGAGAACTCGAACCCCTTCGAGCTCGGCTGTGCGACCGAGGTCTTCGGTCTGCGCAGGCCGGAACTCGGCCGCGACCTCTACGAGTTCCAACTCTGCTCCCCCGAGCCCCGCACGCTGATGCGGGACGGCTTCTTCACGCTCACGGGAGTCGCCGGCCTGGAAGCGGCCGACGCGGCGGACACCCTGATCGTTCCGAACCGCCCCGACACCGAAGTCCCACGCCGTCCCGCGGTCCTCGACGCCATCCGCCGGGCACACTCGCGCGGTGCGCGCCTGGTCGGCTTCTGCAGCGGCGCCTTCACACTGGCCGAGGCCGGAGTTCTCGACGGACGCCGGGCCACCGCGCACTGGCAGTGGGCAGACTCCTTCCGGGTCCGCTTCCCGTCTGTCCAGCTCGAAACGGACGTGCTGTTCGTGGACGACGGCGACATCCTGACCGCGGCAGGGAGCGCGGCCGCGCTCGATCTTGGGCTCTACGTGGTCCGCCGCGACCATGGCGCGGAGGTCGCCAACTCCGTGAGTCGGCGGCTGGTCTTCGCGGCGCACCGGGACGGTGGGCAGCGGCAGTTCGTGGAACGTCCCATGCCCAACCTGCCGGACGAGTCCCTGGCGCCCGTCCTGGCCTGGGCTCAGGAGCGGTTGGGTTCACCGCTGACTGTTCCTGGCCTTGCGGCACGTGCGGCGGTCAGTCCGGCGACGCTGCATCGCCGCTTCCAGAAGCAACTGGGCACGACGCCGCTGGCGTGGCTCACCGGGCAACGATTTGCGCTGGCGTGCCGGCTGATCGAGCGAGGTGAGTCCCGGTTCGAGGTGGTCGCGCGACACAGCGGGCTCGGCACCGCTGCCAATCTGCGCGCGCTGATGCGCCGCGAAACCGGCATCACACCGTCGGAGTACCAGCGCCGGTTCGGGTCGTCGGCGACCTGACCGCAGGTGGCTGCCGGCGACCGCTCACGCATGCCGCATCGGTGGAAAACAACAGCCTGAGCACTTACGCATCTTAACTGTCATTATGATGCGTGTGCGGTATGCCCTGTTTGTGCGCATGGATTAACGGATTATTGTTACCGGCAATCCGATAATCGAGCGCGAGCCGGAGCTTGGAACGCGGTGGCGTCGCCACCCGCACTCGTCGAGGATGTCCGGCACGAGCGGCCCCGGCGCGAACGCGGTCAACGAGCAGGAGGAGACGCTGCACGGGGTCTTCACCGACCGACGTTTCAGCGGAGTCATCGACTGGGATACCGCCTCGCCCGGGCGCCGGGCGTGGGACCTGGCGTATCTCGCCTATCGGCTGGTGCCGCTGGCGGATCCCGAGAACGGTGACGCCATCGACAGTCACCTGGGCGAGCGGGCGCGTCGTCTGCGCGTGCTCTGCGATGCCTACGGCTCGGAGCTGGGACCAGCGCATATCCTCCAGGTCGCAGTCGATCGACTACACGATCTCGCCGTCCTCACCGAGAGTCGGGCTGATCAGGGACAGGAGAACATCCGCAGTCACGTCGGGCTCTACCGACGCGACGCGAGTTGGATCACCGCGCATGCCGACGACTTGGGCCGAGGCATCGCCTGAATCAGCCAACCACGACGACGGAGGGGCCATGGCCTTACGGTTCGAACATCGTCCGGCCGACACGGACGCACGCATCGTCGACCGCGTGTGGCGCACCACCAGCGACGCCGAGGAGACGATGACGTCGGTGGCGCGTACGTGCTGCCACCTGATCGTCACGCGGACGGCCGGGCAACTCCTCGTCACGCTGCGCGGGCCGGAGACCAGGGCGACCACGGCACCGGTCCCACCGGACGCCGAGTTCCTCGGGGTCCGGCTCACGCTCGGTGCCGTCCTCCGGCCGCACCCCGCGACCTCGATCGTCGACAGCCACGTGTCCTTCCCGGTGACGCGCTCGGGTCGGGTGGTCATCGGCGGTGCGGACTGGGAGACGCCGACGTACGGGAACGTCGAGCAGTTCGTCCGACGCCTGCGCCTCGCGGGGCTGTTGGTGCCGTCACACCCGGCGGGCGCGGAGGTCGACCGTCACCGGTCCACGCGCACCCTCCAGCGGTACCACCGTGCAATGACCGGACTGTCGCAGACCGCCGTGACCCAGATCGACCGCGCGAACGCCGCAGCCACCATGCTGCGCGACGGCCTCGACTGGCGGGCGGTCGTCGACACGCTGGGCTACTTCGACCAGGCTCACCTGGCGCACGCGTTGCGCCGCTTCGTCGGACACACCGCGCGAGGGCTGGGAACGGGCAACAGTCCGGCGATGTCGTTCCTGTACAAGCCGGACCCGCGACCCGGCAGCTAACCTCCGTCGGCCGGCCACCAGGTGGCGGCCGGCCCGATTCACACAGACGGAGGAAACCGTGCTGCTCAGCGTCAACATCTTCGTGAGCCTCGACGGCGTCATGCAGGGGCCGGGCGCCCCGGACGAGGACCGCTCGGACGGATTCGAGCGGGGCGGATGGCTCGTCCCGCACATGTCCGCGCACACCAACGAGGTCATCGAGGGCTGGTTCCGTGCGGCCGACGCCTTCCTCTTCGGCCGCACGAGCTACGGCCTGCTCGGCGGGTACTGGCCGAAGGTCACCGCGCCCGACGACCTGATCGCCACCAAACTGAACACCCTGCCGAAGTACGTCGTCAGCGAGACGCTGACGGACGAGGAGGCCGACTGGAGTCCGACGACGGTGTTGCGCACCGACATCGTCGACGCGGTGCGCCGGCTCAAGGAACGTCCGGGCGGGGAACTCCAGGTGCACGGGAGTTGGCAGCTCGTGCAGACGCTGCACGAGGCCGGACTCGTCGACCTCTACCGGCTGCTGCAGTACCCGGTCGTCGTCGGAAGCGGGAAGCGACTGTTCCCGGACGGTACGACGCCCGCCACGTTCGCGGCGTCCGAGGACAGCGTGCGCGTGCTGCCCGGCGGCGTCGTGTCGCTGACCCTGACTCCGACGGCCCTCGGTGACCTCTCGACGGGCGCCTACACGGTTGACGGGGGGCGCTCGGTGCCGGTACTCGGCTGACACCGACGAGTGGCGCAGGTCGTGGGGACGCGGCCGTCCCTGAAGGCAAACAGGGGTGCTCAATTCGTGGTTCTGATCGAGATCCTGTCGAGCTGCTGCCGAAGACCGTTCGCTTCGTCCCTGCGGCCAACTCCTTCCAGCACATCGGCCAGCGTCCGGTACGCGGAGAGTGCTTGGCCTGCGAACTCTTCCGGCATACGTTTGGCCAACGATCCGTAGAGCTGAGTCGCCTCGGTGATCGCCTTCAAAGCTTCGGACAGATTCTGCTTCACGTCTGCGCACACCGTGGCGTACGTCCACAACGACATGGCGAGGTCGGGTAGGTAGGCGTCCGGGTTCGTCTTGGCCAGCCGTCGCCGGATGGCCACGATTTCCCTGGCCGGGACTATGGCCCGTTCGCGGCGGCCCAGCGCGAACAGGATGCTGCCGACGCTGGTCAACGAGGTGGCGAGGTCGGCTAGGTAGGCGTCCGGATCTACCTCGGCCAGCCGCCGCCGGATGGCCACGGCTTCCTCGGCCGGGGCCAGGGCCTGGCCAGGGCGGCCCAGCTCGAACAGGTAGGCGCCGAGGTTGGTCAACGAGTCGGCGAGGTGGGGAAGGTGGACGTCCGGGTTCGTCTCGGCCAGCCGCCGCCGGATGGCCACGGCTTCCTCGGCCAGGGCCTGCTCAGGGCGGCCCAGCGCCGACAGGCGGAGGCCGAGGTTGTTCAGCGACAGGGCGAGGTCGGGTAGGTAGGAGTCCGGATTCGCCTCGGCCAGTACCCGGTAAGTGCCGGCGGCTGCCTGAGTCGCGGCCAGCGCCTGCTCACGGCGGCCCAACCGGGACAGACAGTTGCCGAGGTTGGTCAACGACAGGGCGAAGTCGGATACGTAGACGCCCGGGTTCGTCTCGGCCAGCCGCCGCAAGATGGCCACGGCTTCCTCGGATGGGGCCAGGGCCTGCCCGGGGCGGCCAAGCTCGGACAGGCAGGCGCCGAGGTTGGCCAACGACAGGGCGAGGTCGGATAGGTAGGCGTCCGGGTTCGCCTCGGCCAGCTGCCGCCAGGCGGCCACGGCCTCCTCGGCCACGCCCAGAGCCCCCGCTAGGCGGCCCAGCCGGGCTAGGACGGCAGCGACGTTGTTCAGCGACGCGGCAAGAATGGGTAGGTAGGCGTTCGGGTCTGCCGCGGCCAGCCGACGGACGATGGCGGCGGCCTCCTGAACCAGAGCCACGGCCTGCTCGCCGCGACCCAGCTCGGACAGGCGGAGGCCGAGGTCGTTCAACGAGGTGGCGATGTTTTCCTGGTAGGCGTCCGGGTCTGCCTCGGTCAGCCGCCGCCAGATGGCCACGGCCTCCTCGGCCACGGCCAGAGCCTCCTCCCGGCGGCCGGCACGGGCAAGGCGGAAGACCTGATTGGACTGCAGAACGGCTTGCTCGGCGGGATCAGTGGTGTGGGCGAGACGGTGTGCGGTCAGCACGCTGGTGACGGCGGCCGCGGCGATGTCATAGTTTATGTGCCTGTCGGCCGGTAGCAGAGGTTCGATGCGCTCCAGCACCTCGATACTCACGGATCGGCTGGTAGCGAGAGCGGTCAACGCGGTGCCGCCCGCTCTGATCGCGAGATCGGGATATTTGCGTAATAGCGGGTAGAGGAGAGTGCTGCCCACGTGGGGCCAGCGGTCAGCGGCTGCGGCGAGGAACGTGACCGATCGGGAGAGCACCGAGCTTGTCGAGTCGTCCTGGGAGCGGGCGGTCAGGAGAGCGGTTGCGGTGGCGGGTGCCCAGTTCTGCGCGGGGTAGTCGATGTGGTGTCCCGGCAGGGTGAGTGCGAGGAAGTCCTCGGTGAGCCGGTCCGGGTAGAGGGGTTCCAGGACGGTTGGCTGGTTGGGTTCGGCGGGTGGATAGCAGACCGTGTGGTCGCGGAGGACCTGTTCGACATCTGGTCCGATACCGAGGTGTTCGAGAAGCTCGGCGCCGGCGGTGCGGTCGAGTGCGCCGGTGAGGGCAGCGGTGAAGACGGCGTGGTTCATCACGTCGCCCGGGGTCCGATAGCCGCTCCCTGTTCCCGTGATGCCGTCGTGGTAGAGCCGTCGCCAGTGCAGTTGTTCCCGATTGAGCAGGTACCGGGTCAGGGCGTCCATGCCTTCGGGAGGCCGCTCGCCGCTGACAGCGGCGTCGACGGCGACCAGGGCGGCCATGTGTACGGCGAGGGTGAGCCCGAACTCGGGACTGTCGAGCTGGACCGAGGGCAGGATCGTGGTAGGGCGGGGATGCCGGTAAATGGCGGCGAACCGATCGCGGGCCGCGGTGAACATGGTGAGTCGGGCGTGATCGGTGGGCAGGTCGGGGAGCCGCTGGGCGCTCGTGTGGCCCCGATAGTTGTCGAGGATGGCGCTGATCGCCGGCCACGTGTCCAGGCTGCGGCCGATCATGAGAACTCGGGTGGGGACGCCGACCTGGTGAAGGAGGGCGTTCTTGAGCAGCCAGGTGAGGTTGCTCAACAGCCACCGGTCGGCGTAGTCAACCACGAGAAGCAGCCCCGCGGTCCCGGTCAGGGCGAGGTCGTGGCTGCCGGGCTCGGGCCGGTCGGCGTCGGGGCCGTGGAACGCGGCAACCACTCTCCAGCCGGCGATGAGCGACTCGGCGGCGAGTTGGGCGGCGAGACGGGTCTTGCCCTGCCCACCGGGCCCGTGCAGCCAGCGCACACTCAGCTGCGGCGGTCCGCTGTCGCGCCACTGCCGCAGGTCGGCGAATTCTTGATCGCGGCCGGTGAACGGCACCACGGCGCGACGGGCGTTGAGCATGCGGCTGGGCATCTGCCGCAGCCAGTCCACGTCGGCGTCCGGTTCCGGCTGCCAGTTGGCCAGCAGGTAGAGCGGTTCGCCGTTGGCGAAGACATGGATGTCGGCGTTGATCACGCCGTAGGCGAACCCGCCGACCGACGTGACCTGCTGGAAGGAGGGTTCTGGTCCATCTGCCGTGACCACGCGATCCATCGACTCCCGCTCACGCTTCCGTCAACGGTGGCGCCTCGTGGTAGATGATGTTGCCGTTCTGGACGCCGAACGCGAGTCCGTGGTCACGGGCCACAATGTTCTGGATCTGCACCTTCTGCTCGGCGGGTAGCCGAGCGGTGAGCTCGGTGACAAGAGCCTGCAGGTCGTCGATGACGGTCGGGTCGTCTTCGACGAGATCCTGCAACCGGGTCAGCCATTGCGGCTGCTGCTGGGCCCGGACCTCGACCTGCTTGTCCGGCGGTGCCTGCTCCACGGTGGCCGCCAGCGCGTCGAGCCGACGCGCGGCCTTCGCCTCCTGGTCGGCGCGACCGCGTCCGAACAGCCGGATGAACCCCGGGCGAGCCAACCCGTTCCACACGTCCGTAGCGGCGGCGGTCACCAGCGTCGTGGCGCCGATGGCCAGCACCGCCTGAATATCCGGGGTCACGTCTCTCCTCGCCGGCGGTAGGCGCACTCTCGTTCTGTGGCGACCGAGTTGGCGTCACCGCCTCGAACCCGAGAACCGAAGCCGATCGACGCACCGAACGTCCAGATCGACATCCTGGCACCATCGTGGAGCGCCGTCGCCACCTGCGTAAATACCCGGACAGGACACACAACTTCGCGGTCGGTCATGGTTCGATATCGTGGCGTCAGCCCCGGGGCAGGCTCCGGCCGTCGGGCAGCGTTCGACCGCTCAGCAGCGCCACCAGAGAGCCACTGTCACCACGGACGACCTCACCGCTCCCCCAGCGCCGATCCGTGTCGGTCGCTTCGAGTCGGACACCGGCCAGGTCTATTCCGAAGATGGCGCCGCTTGCGTTGGTGAGAGTGTCCAGGACGCTGCGGACCGCGCCTGCCGGTGCGACCGTGGGCCGGTCGAGAGCGATCGTCACGTCCAGGGAGTGGATGACGGCGTGACTCAGCGCGCCCGCGGCACCGCCGCCCGGCGGCTGCCAGGCGTGCAGTGTCGGCGATCGGAGTTGATCGAGGAGGTCGGTGCGGGGCAGCGCCGCGCCGCGCGTGGCCATGCTGTTGGAGAGCACCGTGAAGTCACCGCCGGCTGCGGCCATCTCGGTGGCGAACTCCACGGGCGTCAGCCGCACAGGCATCGTGACGTGCGCGACAACGTGCCGCACCAGCCACGTCTCACACAGCGAGGGTGCATCCCAGGTGTCGACGGCAGCGGTCGCGAGAAGGTCGGCGAGTCCTCGGTAGGTCAACGCGACCCAGGGCTGCGGGTCCGTCATGACTGATCCTTTCGCGTGAGCTGCGCGAGGCGTTCCGCGAGCTTGTCGAGCGAGGTGGTGAAACCGGCGCGGGCAGCGGGCGTACGCATCGTCTCGGGCACGTGCCGCTGGTGGATGACGACCGCGGTTTCGCCATCGCCGAGGTCGTGAAACGTGCTGGTCGTGTGCATCCCGGTCGCCGGCTCGACCCAGGCGAGCAGCTCGGGCGCAACGATCTCGGTGAACGTGGCGACCATCCGGTAGCTGCCCTGGTCTCCGATCATCAGGGTCTCGAACCGACCCCCCGGCCGGAGGTCGACGACGATGCCCTCGACCGGTGTCACCATGCCGCGCGGTCCCCAGAACTGCGCGAGTTCGTCGGGCTCGGTGAGGCACCGCCACACAAGTTCGCGCGGCGCGCGGAAGACCCTCCGGTAGACGAGTTCGCCGTCACCCACGGACTTCAGCCTTCCTGCAGGTGGGCGAGATGCGTCTCCAGGCGGTCCAGGCGATCCGCCCAGGCCTGGCGGCTCTGCTCGATCCAGGACAGCGCGGCCTCCAGCGCCGCAGGTTCGAGGCGACACGGCCGGCTCTGCCGGTGCCGCCCCTGACTGATCAGGCCGGCCCGCTCGAGCACACGGATGTGCTGCGACACGGCCTGCATGCTCATCGCGTACGGCTCGGCCAGCTCCTTGACCGTCGCCTGGCCGGTGGTCAGCCGAGTCACGATGTCGCGCCTGGTCCGATCGCTCAGTGCCGTGAACAGCGCATCAAGCTGCTGGTCGTCGAGGGTCACGCTCATGACCCTTATCCAAGCAAAAGCTTTATAAAGCGTCAACTTGAATAAGGGTCATGAGCGTGACTCGTCCTCACGGCATGGAACTGCCGAACCACCGGGCGAGATGGTCGTCGAGGTTCCGCTGCTCGTCGCCGATCCAGGCGACGTAGCCGTCGGGACGCAGCAGGAGGCACGGGACGTCGACCGCCGCTCCGGCGTCCTCGAGATGATCGACCCGGTCCTTCCAGCCGTCGACAGTCAATCGACCGGTGCGGTCCAGCAGCAGGCCACGCCCGCGGTGCAGCAGACCGTAGAGGTTGCCCTGTCGCAGGTCGACGTCGGGCAAGCGGCGGCCGAGCAGATCGGGGCCCTCGCCCACGTCGTAGCGGATGGCGGTGCCGGCGATCTTCTCCAGGAGATGGCGGTTCACCTCGTCGAAGTCCATCAGCTCGGTGAGCAGCCGGCGTACGGCCCGCGCGCCCGGTTCGTCGGCCAGCAGTTGTGTCTGGGCGCGGGTGTTGTCCAGCACGTCGGCGGCGACCGGACGGCGTTCGGCCTGGTAGGTGTCCAGCAGGGTGTCCGGTGCCCACCCGCGGATCTGTGCGGCCAGTTTCCAGCCGAGGTTGACCGCGTCCTGAAGTCCCAGGTTGAGGCCCTGCCCACCGATGGGTGGGTGGATGTGTGCCGCGTCGCCGGCCAGCAGGACCCGCCCGACCCGATACCGTTCGGCCAGCCGGGTGGCGTCGCCGAAGCGGGACACCCAGCGCGGGGAGTGCACGCCGAAGTCGGTTCCGACGACGGCTCGCAGCTGTTGCCGGAAGTCCTCGATGGTGGGTGGTACCGCGCGGTCGCTGAGGCCCGCGGCGGGGACGACGATGCTGTAGAGGCCGACACCGACGGGTCGGACCCAGAATCGGTGCTGCGTTCCGCCGACCGCGGCGACGGTGGCGGCGATTTCCTCTGGTGAGACGCCCGCCTCCATCTCGCCCATCAGCGTCTCGCTGCGCGACGGCTCGCCGGGGAAGCCGACGCCGAGGAGCTTGCGCACCGCGCTGCGGGCACCGTCGCAGCCGACGAGGTACCTGGCGCGCAACTGTTCCCCGTCGGACAGTTCGACGGTCACACCCTCGTCGTCCTGCGCGAGACCGGTGACCGCCCGGCCGCGCCGGACCTGCGCGCCCAGATCGGTGGCATGTTCCGCGAGCAGACGTTCGATGACCGGCTGCCGGATGCCCAGCAGGTAGGCGTACGGGGAGTCGAGCCCTGAGGGCGCGGGTTTGTCGATGGCGGCGAAGAAGCCGGCGGCCGGACGTCGCCTGCCGTGCGCGAGCATGCGGTCCAACAGGCCGCGCATCGCCAGCACCTCGAGGCTGCGGATGTGCAGGCCGACGATGCGGACGGCGGACGGTGGCTCGGTCTCCTTCTCGACGACGAGGACCCGCACGTCGTGCAGGCGGAGTTCGGCGGCGAGCATCGCGCCGGTCGGCCCGCAGCCGACGATGATCACGTCGACGGGATGCCGGGAAGGATCGAGGTGTGCGGAGGACACAGGATGGGCCTTTCGAGAGTGCCGTGGTGAGAAGGCGCTCCCGGCGACACCTGCGTCAGTCGCCCGACCGTGACGGTAGGGGGAGCACCCACAACGAACCAGCGTTCATGGGTCTCACCTCCTCGGGCGGTGTCTCGGTCGACTGCAAGGTACAAGCCCAGCGGGCGCAGGTCCAGCCTTTATGCCGTTCACCGCAGCATGGCGTGGGTCATCCGGCGCGTGGCCACCCACATCGCGATCGAGCCGAACGCGACGAGGTAGAGCGCCGCGCTCAGCAGGTGCCAGCTGAGGTGGCCCAGCGCCGGCTCCCGGACGAGCTCGATGCTGTGGTAGAGCGGCAGGGCCTGGATGAGGGGCCGGACCGCCTCCGGATAGACCGACAGGGGATAGAACGTCGTCGCGAACAGGTACATCGGCAGCATGAACAGCTGGATGTACTGGAAATCGGGGAAATCCCGCAGGTACGTCGTGACGGCCAGCCCGCCCGCCGCGAACGCGTACGCGATCAGCAGCGAGGCCGGCAGGGCCAGCAGCACCCAGGCCGAGGTGACCAGCCCTCCGATCGCCATGATGACCAGGAAGCCGATCGACGTCAGCAACGCGTTGATCATCGCGCTGGTGACCTCGCCGACGGCGATGTCGGTGACCGAGAGCGGCGTCGGCAGGATCGCCTCGTAGGTCCTCTCGACCCTCATCCGGGTGAAGACCCCGATGCTGGTCAGGTTGAACGCCGTGTTCATCGCGGTGGTGGCCAGGATCGCGGGGGCCACGTAGGCGGCGTACGGCACCTCGACCCCGGGGACCGTGCCGACGAGCAGCCCGACGCCGACCCCGATCGACAGCAGGTACAGGAGCGGTTCGACGAGCGCGTTGAGCAGCGGGGTGATCGACCGCCGGTAGATCATGAAGTTGCGTTCGATCAGCGCGAGCGCTCGACGGCGGGTCCAGGCGGGTACGACGACGCTGGTCATGGTGTCTCCACGAAGCTCTGGACGGCGGCCGTCACGGGTGCAGCCGGCGGCGGTAGGTGACGCGGGCGGCCAGGAAGCCGCCGATCGTGAGCGCCAGCAGATAGACGATGTGGACGGAGCTGCCGGTGATCGTGGCCGTGCCGAGGCTCACCGTGCGGCACAGCTCCACCCCGTGCCACAGCGGCAGCAGGTAGGACACCGGCCGGATCCACTCGGGCAGCTGCGAGACGGCGAAGAAGGTGCCGGAGAACATGTAGAGCGGCATGATGACGAACCGGAACACCGTGTCGATGTGGCGCAGCGTGCGTACGCCGACCGCCCACGCCGCCGCCGGCGCCCCGAACGCGAGCCCGGTCAGCGTCGCGCCGAGCAGGGCTC
Organism: Micromonospora sp. NPDC005172; assembly: GCF_040608555.1. Lineage (NCBI taxonomy): Bacteria > Bacillati > Actinomycetota > Actinomycetes > Micromonosporales > Micromonosporaceae > Micromonospora > Micromonospora sp. NPDC005172. Next base: position 10,029 of record NZ_JBEXIL010000026.1, on the reverse strand, counting down.
CGAGGGCCCACCGGCCCTCGACCAACCCGAACGCGGCCATTACGACGATGAAGGCGCCGCTGGTGATGAGCAGCCGTACGGCGATGAAGAGCAGGTGCCCGGCGGCGAGCTGCTCCGGCTCGATCGGTGTCGGCGTGGCGCCCCGGTAGGCCCCGAAGCCGGCGGCGCGGGCGACTCCCCAGGACGCCTCGAGGAACGCGTTCTGCATCGCCGCGGCGGCCAGCATGCCCGGTGCGAAGAACGCCGCGTAGGAGACGCCGGCGATCTGGGCTGGCGCGTTGTCGTCGACGAGGGCGCCCAGGCCGGCGCCGATGCCGATGAGGAACAGCAACGGGTTCAGCACGTTGATCACGATCGTGCCGCGCCAGGTGCGCCGGTAGCGGGTGAGCCAGTATCCGAATGCGTGCAGCACCAGTGGTTCCTTCAGCTACTCGATGAGCGATCGGCCGGTGAGCGTGAGGAACACGTCCTCCAACGTCGCGCGGCGGACCAGGGCGGTGAGCGGGGTGAGCGACAGGGCGTGCACGGTGGCGAGGGCGGCCTCGCCGTCGGCGCAGTAGACGAGCGCCCGGTCCGCGAGCAGTTCGACGCGCCCGTCGGCAGCCGAGCCGCCGGTGGCCAACACCGATGTCCGTAGCTTTTCGGCGGCGGTTTCCCGTTCGTCGAGGCGGAAGCGGAGTTCGAGGACCTCCCGGGTGGCGTATCTGGTGATCAGGTCCCGTGGGGAGCCCTGCGCGACGATCCGACCGTGGTCGACGACGATGAGGCGGTCACAGAGCTGCTCGGCCTCGTCCATGTAGTGGGTGGTGAGGATGAGCGTTACGCCCTCCTGCTTGAGCTGGAAGAGCCGGTCCCACAGGATGTGTCGGGCCTGCGGGTCGAGGCCGGTGGTCGGTTCGTCGAGCAGCAGGATGTCGGGTTCGTTGATCAGTGCGCGGGCGATCGTCAACCGCCGCCGCATGCCACCCGACAGCGTCTCCACCTGGTCGCCGGCCTTCTCCCGGAGCTGGGCGAAGTCCAGCAGCCGGGTCGCCCGCTCGCGGATGACGGCCCGCGCGAGCCCGAAGTACCGCCCGTAGATGTGCAGGTTCTCCCGGACGGTGAGCTCGTTGTCGAGGTGGTCGTCCTGGGTGACGACGCCCAGGCGGGCGCGGATCTGTGGCCCCTGCGTCATCGGGTCCATGCCGAGGACGCGCAGGCTGCCGCCGCTGATCGGCGACGTCGCGGCGATCATCCGCATGGTGGTGGACTTGCCGGCGCGCAGCCGCCGAGGCTCGTGAGCTGCTCACCGCGCTCTGGGACGAGATCGGTCCCGGCGGTGACGCCCTGCACCGCTGCACCCTGGCCCACCACCTCGCCGACCTTCAGGACACCCTCGACGCGGAACTGCGCTGGGACGAACGCGCCCTGGCCGCCGTGTCCGAGCTGACCGACGAACGTGCCCAGCGGCACCTGCCCTCGCTGGAGGTACGGGCGTTCCTGCCCTCGCTGTACCTCAACCTCGCCTACTGCCACCGGCGACTCGGCAACCCCGATCCGGCCCGCGAGTACCTCGCACGGGCCCGCGCGCACCTGGCACAGCTACCGGACGACCCGTACGGCGAGATGATCCGCGCCGCCGTCGGCGACTTCGTCGCGGACGACCCGACCGACCACCGGCGGCGGTAGCGGTCCGCTCCGCGCACGGCGGGGCGGGTCGTCACTCTCCCGCTGCGACGGCCGCCCGGTACGCCTGCGGCGACCGACCGTAGCGAGCACGAAAGAGGCGACTGAAGTGGGCCTTGTCCGCGAAACCCCACCGGGCGGCGATGAGGTGGACCGGCTGCCGCGCGTACAGCGGGTTGCACAGATCCCGTCGGCACCGCTCCAGACGCTTGGCCCGGATGGGTTCGGCGGGCGTGGTCGCCTCGCCTTCGAACAGGCGGTGCAGCGACCGCAGCGAGATGTGGTGGGCGGCGGCGACGGTACGGGGGCTGAGTTCGGCGTTGTCGAGGTGACGGTCGACGAAGTCGACGACGCGGGCACGTAGGGCGGTGTGCCGTGTCTCCGGCGACAGGATGCCCTCGATGTCGAGGCGTTGGGCGAGCGTGGCGGTGAGCAGGTCCAGCGCCACGCCGCCCAGCATCTCGGCCTGGTTGGGCTCGTACTGCTCGGGGTGCGCCGCGATGCCGCGTAGATGCTGGACCAGCAGCCCGCCGACGCCGAGGTGGGCCGGCATCGGCGTGGCCAGCAGACGATGGAGTCGGTCCGGCGGCAACGGCAGCGCCGCGTAGGGGATCTGCACGGTGATCGTGGTGGCGAGGCCGGGGCTGTCCGCCAGGTGCCGGGCGATGTGCGGACGCGCGGTGTCCAGCAGGGTGAAGTGCCTGGCGGCGACGAGCGTCGTCTCGGTGCGGTCCTGGACCAGGACGCTGCGACCCGTCAGTGGCAGCGTGAGCTGGTAGATGTCCGTCTCGGTTCGGCGGACCAGTCCGGCGGGCCGGGCGGCGTGCAGCGACGGGTACCGCAGCGAGGCCAACCGGATCCGGCCGAGGTCGATGGCCTGGGCGTACGCGACGAAGTCGTCCAGCCGTGCGCTGGTGATGTGCACGGGCGCCGTCTCCTGGGCGACCAGGGCGTACCAGTACTCGAACCGTTCCGGCGGCGGCAGTACCGTCGTGTCCACCACCAGGTTGGGCAACATCGCGTTCGCCTCCCCGTGCGCGAGGATGGATTCTTGCACGCATCGACTGTCACGGTGCTGAGCGAAGGAGCGACCATTGTCCCCGGTGACCAGCGCCGACGTGCGCGACGCGGCCGACGAGATGATCAGGGTGCTCACGCCGCACCGCGACCGCGACTGGTCGGTACCCGCCGGCACGTTGACGTGGAGCTGCTGGACCACCGCGGCGCACGTCGCGCACGACCTGCTCGCGTACGCCGGTCAGGTCACCGGCCTCGCGACGGACGCCTACCTCCCGTACGACCTGCGGGTCCGCCCCACGACGAACCCTGCGCGGGTGCTCGAGGTGGTACGTGCCTGCGCGGGGCTGCTCGCGGTCGCCGTCGACGCCGCCGCACCGACGGCGCGGGCCTGGCACTTCGGTCCCTGCGACCCGGCTGGCTTCGCGGCCATGGGGGTTGCCGAGACGGTCCTGCACACCTACGACATCACCACCGGCCTCGGCGTGCCGTGGCAGCCGCCGCAACGGCTGAGCGCGCTGGTGCTGCGGCGACTGTTCCCGGACGCCCCGCCCGGCGACGCGCCCGACGTGCTGCTGTGGATGACCGGCCGGGGCGAGCTGCCGGGGCGGGAACGGCGCACGTCCTGGAATTGGCGCGCCGCGCTGGACTGACCCATCGTGACGGCGGGCGGGCGACGCGGTGGCCGAGGGACCGTCGAGCACCGCGTCGCCCGCGCCTGTCCTGGGAAACGCCGTCGGTGCCCGAAAGGGTTGCCGACGGCGTGCACCGTCTCGGTCAGGTCCAGCTGATGCCACGCTTGCGAACGCCGCGCATGCGCTTCTCCTCTCCCCTCAGGGCGACCCCGTACTCGCCCGACGACCTCAGCGTCGACGACCGCCCACCTCGGCGGTAGGGCTTTCGACGTTCGGAGTCGTTCGGCCCTGTTCGACGGTGTGCCCGAACGGCCCTGAGCGGGTGGCACGCCGCCACAGTGGACCGAGAGCGAGGACCGCCACCGCCCCCGACGCTCCGCTGCACCCGATCACCGTGGTGGCCGGCCAACGGTCGGCGGCCAGACCCGCCAGGACCATCGCCGTCCCCTGCAGGCCACTGAGGCCGGTGATGGCGACCCCGAACGCGCGTCCCCGGTACACCGCCGGCACCGCCCGGCCGAACAGGGCGTTCAGCGGCACGGCGAAGGCGCTCGCGGCCCCGGCCAGCGCCAACAGCACCAGCACCACCCACAGCGGCGGGACGGTCCACGCCGCCGTGAGCACACCGGCGGACAGCGCGGCCAGGGGCAGGATCAGCCGTGGGCGGGCCGCCGGCGGGCAGAGCCGGGTGAGGGCGACTCCGCCGAGCGCCATGCCCGCCGGCGCGGCGGCCAGCAACAGCCCCACGGTGGCGGCGTCGCCGCCGTACTGCCGGGCCAGCGGAACCATCAGCCCCTCGGCGGCGTAGGTGAAGGCGCTGGCCGTCCACAGGACGAGCACGTAGGCGCGCAGCCGGGGGTCGGCGACGATCAGCCGCAGGCCGTCCGCGCGACCACGGCGGGCAGGGTTCGGCGGCGTCCGGGGCGCCGGGCGTGCCCGTACGCCGAGGGCGATCAGCAGGGCGGAGACGAGGAACGTGGCGGCGTCCACCAGCAGCGCGCCGCGCAGTGACAGCAGCGCCACCAGACTCCCGCCGACGGCGAAACCGACCACCTGCACGACCTGGGCGCAGATGTTGTCCACGCCGTTGGCCACCGCGTACCGGTCGCCGTCGAGCACGTCGGGCAGCAACGCCGCCCGCGCGGCCACGAACGGCGGCCGCATCAGGTTGACCGCGAAGAGCATCGCCACCAGGGCGGGCGCGGGAAGCGCCGGCAGCGCCGCCACCGGGACCAGGGCCGCGCGGGCGAGGTCACAGACGATCAGGACGCGCCGCCGGGGAAACCGGTCGGCGAATCCGGACAGCAGCGGGCCCCCGACGAGCCAGGCCAGGTAGGAACTGGCGTACGCGGCGGCAGCCAGCGCCGCCGATCCGGTCCCCCGGTAGACGAGGTACGCCACGGTGACGGCCGTGAGCTGGTCTCCGGCCAGGGACAACACGTACGCGGCGAACAGGTGGCGGTACTCGCGTACCGCGAACACCTCGGCGTACGTCGCGGCGCGCTCGCCCACGTCGCCCCCGTATCCCGTGCCTGCCGTCAGGTCACCCGGTCCCGACCGTAGCGACGCCGCCGGGCACGGAACCGGCACGAGGTGTTCGGGACCGTACGGATCTGTTCGGTGGGGCCGAGGTCAGCGCCGGCGACGCCAGCGCAGCCACCAACTCCGGCGGGCTCGACGCGCCGGGGCGACGGCGGTGCCCGGCTCGGTGATGGTGGTGGCCTCGGGACGCGTCCGTTCGGCGCGCCAGCGATGCACCACCTCGTCGGCGTTCACCGGCCGGACCGCCACCCGGGGACCGTCGGGGTTGCGCAGCCAGGCGACGATCTGCCCGTTGAGCTGCCCCACGAAGGCCCGCACGGACTGCTCGGTGGGCAGGTCGCGGACCTCGTCGGGGACCTGCTCGACGCGTCGGCGCAGTTGCAGCGCAGTGGGCAGCAGCAGGTCGCTGGGCAGCTTCTCGCGCTCCAGGAAACTCTTGATCCACCACGACTCGTCGTACGGCATGCCGCGCCCGGGGATCGGCTTGCCCATGCCGGCCAGGTTGTCGAACTCGCCGCGTTGCACGGCCCCCCGGATCTGCGCCTCCACGGCTGCGTCCCACGCCTCGGTCACGCTGCGGCACCTTCCCTGACCACGCTGACGCCGCCGCCGGCGGGCGACACGTGCTGTAACGGATCAGCGCGGCCGGGCCGTCGACAATTCCCGCTCAGCCGGGGTCACGGTGCCGGCGCAGCATCCCGGCGGCCAGCGGCGCGGCGTCCAGGTCACCGGCGGCGAGGCGCGCGGCGAGGGTACGGCGTACCAGCCGGTCGGCCAGCGCGGGCGCATGCCGGCCGACGGCCAGCTCCAGCCGGCCGCGTCGGGTGGTCGCCACGTCCCGGGGCGCCCGTCGGGCGGTGGCGGCGCGCAGGATCGCCGCGACGACACCCTCGACGGGCTCGGGGCGGGACACTCCTCGCAGGGACAGGCCCGCCTCGGCGGTGCTGTCGTGGATCGGTGAGGCGACCATGCTGGGGTAGACGACACTCACCCCGACGTGGGTGCCCACCTCGTGGCGCAGCGCGTCGGCGTACGCGACGAGGGCCCGCTTGCTGACCCCGTACGCGGCGGCGAGGGGCAGCGGCAGCACTGCCATCCGGCTCGCCACGAAGATCACCCGCCCGCGTGCGGCGACCAGTGCCGGCAGCGCGGCGGCGGTGGTCCGCCACGCGGCCAGCAGGTTCACCTCCAACTGCTGGCGGACCACCTCGTCGGGCGGCAGCTCGGCCGGGGCGGGACCACCCACCCCGGCGTTGTTGATCAGCAGGTCGAGCCCTCCGAGCCGTGCGACGGCCTCTCGCACGGCGGCGGGGACGGCCGCCGGGTCGGTCAGGTCACAGCCGAGCACCGGCAGTTCGTTGTCGTCGCGGGCGTGCAGGTCGAGCCCCACCACCCGGGCGCCACCGGCGCGCAGCGCCACGCTGAGGTGCCGACCGAAGGTGCCGCTCGCCCCGGTGAGGAGGACCCGCCGACCGGTCAGGCTCGTCACCGCCGGGCTCCGGCGTTCAGCTCCCGGGTCAGCTCGGTCAGGTACGCGTCGAAGTCCACCCGCATCGCCGGGCGGCGGTGACCCCAGCGGGCCGTCGCCGCCCGTAGCTCGGCCCGGCAGGCGGCCCGCTGCCGCGCCGGGTCGGGCAGGGCGTACCGGCCGGCGAGCTGCGCGGCGATCAGCTTGGCCTGTGCCTCGACCAGCGGGAACGCCGAGCCGGTGGACTGCATCAGCCCCACGAACGTCAGCCCGGGGGCCTCGGGGTGGAACACGTGCCGATACAGCGCGAGGGTGTCGGCCCCGCCGCCCAGCAGCTCGGGCGGCAGGAACCCGATCTCCACCCGGTAGCCGGTGCACCAGATGATGAGGTCGACCTGGTCGGCGCGACCGTCGGTGAACTCGACCCGGTCGCCGTCCAGGGCGGCGACGCCGGGGCGGGCCTCGACGTCGCCGTGGGTCAGCCGGGACAGCAGGCCGTCCGAGAGCGTCGGATGGTCCTGCAGGAAGCCGTGCGTCGGCGCGGGCAGGCCGTAGCTGGCGGGGTTGCCGACGGCGGTGGCGAGCATCGTCTGGCTGATGCGTTGGCGCAGCCGCCACGGAAGCCGGCGGGCCAGCGCGCCGTTGAGGGTGTCCGAGGGGCGACCCAGCAGGTACTTGGGCACCACCCAGACGCCCCGGCGCAACGACAGCAGGGTCCGCTCGGCGACGTACGAGGCGTCCACCGCGATGTCCATCGCCGAGTTGCCGCCGCCGACGACCAGGACGCGTCGGCCGGCCAACTGCTCGGGGCCACGGTAGTCGTGGCTGTGGATCTGCTCGGCGGTGCTGGTGCCGGGGTACGGCGGGTCGGGCAGCCGGGGCACCCGGTTGTGACCGTTGGCGACGACGACGGCCTCGACGGTGACCTCGACCGGTCCCTCCGGCCCGGTGGCGACGACAGTCCACCCGCCGTCGGATCGCCGGGTGACCCGCTCGACGGTGTGCCGCAGGCGGATCGCGTCGCGCAGCCCGAACCGGTCGGCGTAGTCGGCCAGGTAGCCGGCGACCCGCGTGTGGTCCGGGTAGTCGGGCCAGTCGGCGGGCATCGGATGGTCGGCGAACTCGGTACGGCCACGGCTGGTGTTCAGGTGCAGCGTCCGGTACGCGGGCGAGTCCGGAGCCCCGTACACCCAGAGGCCGCCGACCTGGTCGGTGGCCTCGAAGCAGACCACGGCGACGTCGGCGTCGCGCAGTGCCTTGACGGCGGCGAGGCCGGCCGCGCCGGCGCCGATCACCGCAACCCTGGGTCCTGCCCGCATCGTCGCCCCCACATAATCCAACGTCCGATGGATAATCGTTGGGCGGCGGCGGCCCGTCAAGAGCCGGTCGGTCCGTACAGCGCGGTCAGGAAGCGGTGCACGAAGGCCCGGAACTCGCGGCGCTCCCGGGCGGCCGGCGCGCCCCCGGCCAACGCCACGACGTGTCCGTGGGTGGCCCAGACCAGGCTGCGCACAGTGATGTGCGGGGTCGGCTCGGCCAGCGCGCCGGCCGCCGCGGCGGCGGTCAACAGCTCCGCCACCAGCCGGTAGAGCGGCTCGGCGTAGCGCTGGTCCAACTCGGCGTGCCGCTGCGGCTCCAACCAGCGTCGCAGCCACAGCGCGGTGGTCTCCGGGTGGTCCTGGAGGAAGTCCACGAACACGTCGACCAGGTCGTGCAACGCCCGTCGGGCCGCGTCCGGGCCCGCGTCGAGAGCTGCGCGGGCTCGCTCGGCGGCCTCGGTGAGGACCTGCCGCTCGACGGCGAACACGCGCGCGAAACACGCCTCGTAGAGGGCTGCCTTCGTACCCGTGTGGTGGGCGACCGTGGCGACGTCGACCCCGGCGGCGGCGGCGACCTCCCGCAGCCCGACGGCGTCGAAGCCACGCTCGGCGAACAGCGCGGTCGCGGCGGTGAGCACCACCTCGCGGGTCGGCCGGGTCTCGTCGCGCCGGGGCCGGCCCGGGCCGCGTCGGGGCATGGTCATGGCCGCCATTGTGCCCCTAGAATCCAGCAACTGTTGGATTGTCGAGAGGATGCGGCGATGACCGGGCTCGACCGGCGGCCCGCGGCCGCCACCGACGCGGCACTGCCCCGTGGTCCCCTGGCCGGGTTCGCCGCCGGGTCGCTCGGCATGGGTGTCTGGGTGACCGTGCCCGGCCTGCTGCTGCTCTACTTCCTCACCGACATGCTGGCCGTCGGGCCGTGGTTGGCCGGTCTGGCGCTCCTGCTGCCGAAGATCGCCGACGTGCTGCTGCACCCGTGGGTCGGGCATCGCGCCGACGTCGAGCGGGCCCGCCGGGGCGACCGGCGACGGCTGCTGCTGCTCGGCTGCGCCCTGCCGGTCGCGTTCGCGGCGCTGTTCGCGGTGCCCGGCGGCCTGACCGGCGGGCCCGCCGCGGCGTGGGTGGCGGTGGCCTTCGTCGCCGGCAACCTGCTCTTCGCCGCCTACCAGGTGCCCTACCTGGCCACACCTGCCGACCTTCGCATCGGCTACGACGAACGCACCCGGCTGATGGCGTTCCGGATGGTCGTGCTGACCCTCGGCATCCTGGCCTCCGGGCTGCTGGCCCCGCTGCTGACCGGCGGCGACGCCGCGACCCGGGGCGGCTACCAGCGCATGGGCGTGGTCCTGGCCATCGGGATGCTGGCCGCCATGCTCGTCGGCGTGGCCGGCATCGCCCGGCTGCGCGGCGCCGCGCCGAGCACCACCGCGCCGGGACACGGCGGGTGGCGGGCGCTGCGCACCGCCCTGCGCGACGGGCAGTTCCGCTGGCTGGTCGCCGCGTACCTGGCCATGTCCACCACCACCCACCTCGTCCTGGCCGCGGTGCCCTACTACGCGGAGTACGAGCTGCGCGCACCCGGCATGACCACGGTGCTGGTGGCCGCGTTCGTCGCACCGGCGCTGCTGGTCACGCCCGCCTGGCTGGTGCTGGCCCGCCGCGTCGGCAAGCAGCGGGCGCTGCTCGGCGCGCAGGGCGCGTTCGCGGTCGGGTCGCTCGTGCTGGCGGTGGGCCGCCCCGCCGGCCTGCCGGTGCTCGTCGGCGCGGTGGCGGTGCTCGGGGTCGCGTTCGCCGGCATGCAACTGCTGCCGTTCTCGATGCTGCCCGACGTCATCCGCGCAGCCGGGGACACCACCGGGGCGGGCACCTACACCGGCGTGTGGACGGCCACCGAGGCCACCGGCGCGGCCCTGGGCCCCTACGCGTACGCCCTCTGCCTGGCAGTGAGTGGTTTCGTGGCGTCGAGCGCCGGTGAGTCACCGACGCAGCCGGACGCGGCGCTCGCGGCGGTCCGCTACGGCTTCGGGCTGCTGCCGGCGGTGGCGATGCTCGCCGCGCTGCTGCTGCAGCGCCGCTACACCCTGGACGCGACGGCCCGGGCGGCGACCTGAGCGGCCGGCACTAGACTTCGCCCTCGATGGACGCCCCGCTCACCCCCACCGAGACCCGCCCGTGCGCCCACTGTGGACGGCCGGTGCCGCAGCGTGTCGGCGCGGGCCGGCCCTTTCGCTACTGCCGCGACAACGACGGCGCCTGCCAGCGCGCCTCGCGCAACAGCCGGATGCGCCGTTGCGCTGCTTGGTGGACCAGCAGTCGTCGATGTTGACGTAGCGGTATCCGGCCGCGGCCATGCCGCTGGAGACCAGCGCGTCGGCCGTCT
>NZ_JBEXIL010000025.1:0-90895 GCF_040608555.1 Micromonospora sp. NPDC005172 | reverse complement strand
CAGGGCGCGGGTCAGGGCGCGGGTCAGGGCGCGGGTCAGGGCGCGGGTCAGGGCGCGGGTCAGGGCGCGGGTCAGGGCGCGGGTCAGGGCGCGGGTCAGGGCGCGGGGCAGGGCCAGGGGAGGGTCAGCTCGCCCTGGCGCCAGCGCTTCGGCGTGGACAGGACGGGCCAGCCGTCAGCCTTGAGCTGGGTCACCGCCCGTACCCAGCGTTGGCGGGGACCGAACGTGGCGTAGGGGGCGGCGGTCCGCCAGGCGTCCTCCAACGCCTGGATCAGGTCGTACACCGCCTCGCCGGGGACGTTGCGGTGGATCAGCGCCTTCGGCAGCCGCTCGGCCAGCTCGGCGGGGCTCTCCAGCGTGGTCAGCTTCGCGGCCAGGGTCAACGTGCGAGGGCCGTCCGCGTCGACGAGCAGCCAGCTCGCCAGGCGGCCCAGCTCGTCACAGGTGCCCTCGACGAGCGCCCCACCCGGGGCGAGCGCGGCGGTCATGGTGCGCCAGGCGTCGGTCACCTGGCTCTCGTCGTACTGTCGCAGGACGTTGAACGCGCGGACCAGCACCGGCCGGAGCCCGGCCAACTCGAAGCCACCTCGGGCGAAGGTCAGGCCGGGCGGGTCGGCGGCCGGCGTCGCGGCGGCCACCCGCGCCGGGTCGATCTCCAGCCCGACGAGGCGTACGTCTGGACGGACCCCCGCCGCCAGCCGGGCCCGCAACTCGACGGCGGTGACCGGCGTGGCGCCGTAGCCGAGGTCCACCACCAGCGGGTCGTCAGCACCCCGCAGCCGGTCGGCGCAGGTTTCCACGATCCAGTTGTCCACCCGGCGGAGTCGGTTCGGGTTGGTCGTGCCCCGGGTGACCACGCCGAGCGGTCGGCGTCGTGGAGCCCCGCTCATGGGTCCTGTGCCCGGCTCAGGAGACCCGGTGGACCTTGTGTTGCGCCGCCTGCGCCCGTGGCCGGACCACCAACCTGTCGATGTTGACGTGCTCGGGCCGGGTGGCGCACCAGGCGATGCAGTCCGCCACGTCCTCGGCGACCAGCGGGTCGGGCACGCCGGCGTAGACGGCGGCAGCCCGTTCGGCGTCCCCCTCGAAGCGGACCAGCCCGAACTCCTCGGTCTTCACCATCCCGGGGTCGATCTCGATCACCCGCAGCGGTCGGCCGCACAGCTCCAGCCGGAGCGTGCCGGCGATGGCCGTCTGGGCGTGCTTCGCCGCCGTGTAGCCGCCGCCGCCCTCGTAGACGGTCAGCCCGGCCGTGGAGGAGACCACCACTATTGTCCCGGAGCCGGACGCCTCCAGCGCCGGCAGCAGCGCCTGGGTGACCCGCAGCGTGCCGAGCACGTTCACGTCGTACATCCACTGCCAGTCGTCGAGCGAGCCGGACTCGACCGGGTCCAGACCGCGCGCGCCGCCGGCGTTGTTGACCAGCAGGGTGACCGGCCCGGGTGCCCGCGCGGCGGCCTCGGCGAGCCCGGCCACCGACTCGTCCGAGGTGACGTCGCAGGTCACCGCAGTGGCCTGCCCGCCCGCGGCGGCGATCTCGGCGACGAGACCGGCGAGGCGGTCGGCGCGACGGGCGGCGGCGAGCACGTGGAAGCCCTCGGCGGCGAGCCGGCGGGCGGTGGCCGCGCCGATCCCGCTGGACGCTCCGGTGACGATGGCGACAGAGGTCATCGGGTCATTGTCACCCGGGCCGTACCGCCGATCCCGACCGGGCGTGTGGCCCGCATCGGTGGGCGTCGGTGATGAGGTCCGTCACGCCGGGCGGCCGCGCCGGCGCATTTCCGTAGCCCGATGGGGAAGATGACATCCGGCGTACAGGTTGACCGAGAAGCGCCGGTCGTGCGTGACGGCATTAACCGTGGCAGAAGGAGCGGACGTGGCGGAACTGCACACCGGCGTTGGTCGTCAGCGAGGTGCCCGTCCGTGGCCTCGTCCCCGTCGCATCGCCACCCTCTCCGTACACACATCCCCCCTGCACCAGCCCGGAACGGGCGACGCCGGGGGGATGAACGTATACATCCTGGAGGTCGCCCGGCGGCTCGCCGAGGCCGACGTCGAGGTGGAGATCTTCACCCGGGCCACCTCGGGCGACCTTCCCCCGGTGGTCGAGATGGCCCCCGGCGTGCAGGTCCGCCACATCACGTCTGGCCCGCTCGAAGGGCTGACCAAGGAGGAGCTGCCCGGTCAGCTCTGCGCCTTCACGGCGGGAGTGCTGCGGGCCGAGGCGTCCCGGCCGCCCGGCCACTACGACCTGATCCACTCCCACTACTGGCTCTCGGGCCAGGTCGGCTGGCTGGCCAAGGAGCGGTGGGGAGTGCCGCTCGTGCACACCGCGCACACCCTCGCGAAGGTCAAGAACGCTCAGCTCGCCGCCGACGACCGACCGGAACCGAAGGCCCGGGTGATCGGCGAGGAGCAGGTGGTCGCCGAGGCGGACCAGATGGTCGCCAACACCCGCGTGGAGGCCCGCGACCTCGTCGAGCGGTACGACGCCGACCCCGCCAACGTCACCGTCGTGCAGCCGGGTGTCGACCTGGCCCGGTTCCGGCCCGCGCCGGGCGACCGCTTCCTGGCGGCCCGCGCTGCCCGCCGTCGGCTGGGGCTGCCTGTCGACGGGTACGTGGTGGCCTTCGTCGGCCGGATCCAGCCGCTCAAGGCACCGGACGTGCTGATCCGCGCCGTCGCCGCGTTGCGCGAGCGTGACCCGGCCCTGGCCGACGAGGTGACCGTGGTGATCTGCGGCGGGCCCAGCGGTAGCGGCCTGGACCGGCCGACCGCCCTGATCGAGCTGGCCGCGACGCTCGGTGTCACCGACCGGGTCGTCTTCCTGCCGCCGCGTACCGGGGACGACCTGCCGGCCCTGTACCGGGCCGCCGACCTGGTCGCGGTGCCGTCGCACAACGAATCCTTCGGGCTCGTGGCCCTCGAGGCTCAGGCCTGCGGTACGCCGGTGCTGGCCGCCGCCGTCGGCGGCCTGGTCACCGCCGTACGGGACCAGGTCAGCGGGGTGCTGATCGACGGGCACGACCCGGTGGACTGGGCCCGCGCGCTGAGTCGCCTGCTGCCGGACGCCGCCCTGCGGGCCACGCTGTCCAGGGGCGCCGCGCAGCACGCTCGGCACTTCTCCTGGGACCGTACGGTGTCGGGTCTGCTCGACGTCTACGGCGAGGCGATCGCCGCGCGTCGGGCCCGGCTCGCCGCCGACCTGGCCTGCGACCCGGCGCTCTCCTGCTCCTGGTGACGCCTGGGGCTCGCCGGCGCTGTGGGTGCACCGGGTCGGTCGTAGAGTGGGTCCGGTGAGCCCGAAGAGCGATCTTGCGACCCTCATCGAGTCGGTCTGTGCCGAACGTGACCTGGCCTGGGAGTCGACCGGTCCCGGCTCGTACGCGGTCACCCTGCCGGGCACCCACAAGCTCAAGACGATCTGCAACCTGATCGTCGGCGAGCACGCGCTGCGGATCGAGGCGTTCGTCATGCGCCAGCCTGACGAGCGGCGCGAGGAGCTGTGGACCTGGCTGCTGCAGCGCAACGCGCGGATGTACGGCGTCTCCTTCTCCATCGACGCCGTCGGCGACGTCTACCTCACGGGGCGGGTCAACCCGGCCGGCGTGGACGCCGACGAACTGGACCGGCTGCTCGGTTCGGTGCTCACCTACTCCGACGAGTCCTTCGACACGATGCTGGAGATCGGCTTCGGCAGCTCGATCCGGCGCGAGTACGAGTGGCGCGTCAAGCGCGGCGAGTCGACCGCGAACCTCGCCGCCTTCTCCCACCTCTTCGAGCCCTCCGGCCCAGGCCCCACCCGCGACCCCGCCTGACACACCGCGCTCCCGATGAGGGCTTGACCAGACGGGCTTCCGGGCCCGAGGTGGTGGGGCCGCGCGCCGCTGTCCGGCCGCGACCTCAGCCGCCTGTCTCCTTTGCTCTGCTTCAACCCAGGCAACAGTCGAGGGCTCCGAGCGTCGCCTGGGTTGAAGCAGAGCAAAGGGCGATTGGGGTACGGGCGCCCCCGCTCCGACCCCTGGCGGTCACGGCGGGCCGCGACGCGCGGGGGTTCGGACTGCTCCTGACGGGTATGCCGCGGCGCGCGGTGCGGCACAGGGACCCCCGCGCGCCGAGGACGGAGTGTCGAGGAGCGGAGCGTCCCATGGCTCAGCGGAACAGCTCAGGTCGCGGCGGGACTGCGACCAGGACCAGACGACAAGCCGGCAACCAGAGCCCGGCCACTCCCGGGGTCTCCGAGTCGGAGATTTCGCGGATGCGAGTGGAGGACATCCGGGGGCAGCTGCGTAAGCGCGGGGTCTCCGGGATCTCCGCGTTGCGCAAGCCCGACCTGGTGAAACAGTTGGTGCGCTCGTTGCGTTCCGACGCCGGTGGCGCGGGTCGGCGCAGCACCGGACCGGCCGGCCGGGCCACCGGCAGCAGGGCGTCGGCCGGTCGGGCCGCCGCGACGAAGAAGTCGGCGGCGAGGGCCGTGCCGAGCCGCGCCAAGGCCGCGCCAGCGAACAAGAGCGCCCCCGCGAAGAAGACGGCCGCCGCGAAGAAGACGGCCGCCGCGAAGAAGACGACTGCCGCGAAGAAGACGGCTGCGGCCAAGAGGACGACGGCCGCGAAGAGGACGGCGGCCGCGAAGTCGACGGCGGCACGCAGGACCTCCGCGACGGCCCGTACCGCGCCCGCGCGGAAGGCGCCCGCGAAGAAGGCGTCGTCCCGGCCGGCCGCCAAGCGGACCGCGTCGGCGACGCAGGCCACGACGAAGCGCGCGGCTCCCGCGAAGCGGACGGCCAGGAGCACCGCCGCCCGGGCCACGGCCAAGAGGGCTCCCGCCAAGCGGACCCCGGCGACGAGCACGGCGTCGGCGGGCGCTGGGATGGCGGCCGGTGGGATCCGGACCGGGCGGGGCAGCGGTCGGTCGGTCCGCAGCTCGCAGGTGATCGCGTCGATCGCCGACCGGCCCGAGCGGCCGGGGCGGAGCCTGATCACCGCCAACCACGAGGTCATCCAGCGGTGGGCGCGAGAGCGTGGCGCGAAGCCGGCGACCATCGCGGGTACCGAGCGGGACGGTCGGGCGGGAGTGTTGACCTTCAACATCCCCGGATACCGGGAAAGCAGCCGGATTCGTGAGATCACCTGGGATGAGTGGTTCCACACCTTTGATCTGCGCCGGCTCAATCTGATCTATCAGGAGCAGATGCGGGACGGCCGGCCGAGCAACTTCTTCCGGACGGAGTCACCCGATCGTGAGGACGGCTGAGGTGTTTGCGGGAATGCCCGACGGGTACCCGGCTGTTGCCAGAGACCGGGGTCAGAGCTGGGCATACTCGCCAGTTGTGACGGGCGAGACAGCCCATCTGGGTTGAATCCAGAATCTGGCCGAACTAGCTTTATTGCACCGCGCCACGTTTGGAAACGTTCGGGGGAGCGGCGGATCGATCAGATCCGCGCACCAGGCGAGGCGCGAGGGGACGGGTGGACCAACCGTTGGGGGACGGTGCCCACCTGTTTGGACCGGCGGCGTGAGCGGGCGATGCTTACGGGGGTGAGTGTTGCCCGCCGCCGCCGGCCCCACCGGCGAGCGCCCACCAGTGACCTTCGGGACATGGTGGGCGCTTTGCCGTCGGACGGTCAGCTTGTCGGGATACGTTCTGCCGGCTCCCGCTCGGCGGCCCGGCGCAGCGCGTCGACGTGCCGCTCGCGGGACGGACCGGCCAGCAGGTGACCGACGGCGGCCAGCAGGCCCAGCCCGCCCACGATCAGCCAGTGCCGGTCGCCGAGGTACTGCAGACTGACCCCGCCGAGCATCGGTGCGACGAAGGCCGCGGCCGGGAACGTCAGGTAGAAGACCGACTGGTACCGCGCGCGTAGGTCCGGCGGCGCGAGATCAGCGTTGATCTGCGCGTTCGGCGGGGCGGCGAGCATCGAGCCGACCGTCCAGACCACCGCCGCGCCCAGGTAGACCGCCAGGTGGTCGGCGACCGCGAGCACTCCGAACCCGACCGCCAGCAGGGCGGTGGAGGCGGCCAGTACGACGGCCTTGCGGCGTCCGTCGATCAGGCGGGGCACGAACAGTTGCCCTACCACGATCAGCGCGCCACCGAGGGCCACGACCATGCCGTACGCCGACGGTCCCAGTCCGTCCGCGCGCATCGCCAGGGGCATGATCGTCGAGGTCTGCAGGGTGAGTACGGCCAGCACGAAGGTGAGCCCGACGAAGACCAGGAAGATCCGGTCGGTGAGGACCGTGAGCAGCCCGGGCCGGCGGGGCCGGACTGCCGTCGGATGCCCGGCCGGCGAGACAGGGGTGGCCGGTCGCAGGGTCTCCGGAACCTTCCAGCCGATGACGACGGCAGCCGTGAACGTGGCGCCCGCGTCGACCAGGAAGAGTGCGGTGAAGCTCGCCTCGGCTACCAGCCCGGCGAGCAGCGAGGCGACCGCCATCCCGAGGTTCAACGCCCAGAACTCCAGGTTGAACGCGCGTGAGCGTCGGTCCTCGGGTACCGCGTCGACGATCGCCGCCACGAAGGCCGGGCCGGGCATGGAGTGTGCGACGCCGACCAGCGCGGCGAGCGCCGCGATCAGCAGGAGGGGCCGGCTGAAGGCCAGCGCGACCATCAGGGTGGCGGTGGCCAGGTGGGCGGCGAGCAGGGTCGACCGGCGACCCCACCGGTCGGCCAGTACGCCGCCGCACAGCACGCCGGCCGCCCCGCCGGCCCCGTACGCCCCGACGACGACGCCGGCCACCGCCGCGCTGGCACCTCGGGCGTCGGTGAGGTAGAGCGAGAGGAAGAGCATGGCGAACGCGCCCGCGCGGTTGATCAGCAGGCCGGCCCAGAGGTACCAGAAGGTGGCGGGGAGTCCACCGGCGGTGTCGTGCCACCAGCGCCGCAGGCCGTGCATGCGATCTCCCGACAGTTCAGTTTGTTAACCGTTTCCTCGAACGGTAGTCGGGCCGCGAACCGGGGGTCGTACCGGACTCAGGCCGCCGCCTCGGCGGGCTGCGGCGCGCGAGCACCGACCGGCGTCGCGACCTCGGCGGCGTGCCGCAGCGCGACGGCACGTCGCTCCCGGGCGGGGCCTGAGGCCAGGTGGGCGACCGCGGTCAGCACACCGATCGCGGCGCAGCCGAGCCACAGCGCGGCGTTTCCGACATGCTCACGCACCAGACCGCCCAGGATCGGCGCGCTCGCGCCGGCGATCTGCCAGGAGAGCCCGAACACGCCCTGGTAGCGCCCACGCAGCTCGGCCGGGGAGAGTTCGGCGATCAGCGTGGAGTTCGACGGCGAGTTCAGCATCTCGCCGACCGTCCAGATCAGCACCGTCAGCCCGTAGAACCAGGCGGTGCCGGCGAACGCGGTAAGCCCGAACCCGACACCCATCACCACGGCGGCGAGGGCGAGCACCTGCGAGCGGTTGCGCCCCCGGATCAGCCGGGGCACGAAGAGTTGGCCGACGACGATGAGCAAGCCGTTGAGCGCGATGACCGAGCCGTAGGTGGCCGGGCTGAGGCCCGAGTCGCCCATGGCGATCGGCAGCATCGAGATGTGCTGGAGGAAGACCATCGCGGCGAACAGGTTCAGCGCCACGAAGCCGAGGTAGATCCGGTCGCTGAGGATCGTGCGCAGGGCGCCACGCGGAGCCGTGGTCGCCGCGACCGTGAATCCGCCGTGGCGCGTCTCCGGCACCCGGGCGAAGATGATCAGCGCGGTGATCAGCATCGTGCCCGCGTCGACCACGAACAGCAGCAGGTAGTCAGCCTGCGCGGCGAGGCCGGCGAGGACGGCGGCGCAGGCGAAGCCCAGGTTGATGGCCCAGTAGTTGAGCGAGAAGGCGCGCAGTCGATCCTTCGCCGGCACCACGTCGATCATCATGGCCCCGAACGCCGGTCGGGCCGCCTCGGCGAACATGCCGAGCAGCAGCGCGCCCAGCGCGACCGCCCAGAGGTCCCGGGCAAGCCCGAGAGCCAGCATCATGGTCGCCGCGCCGAGATGGGCGGTGAGCAGCGTCGGCCGGCGGCCCCACCGGTCCGCGAGGGCACCGCCGGCGGTGGTGCCGACCGCGCCGCCGACGCCCCAGAGGCCGAGCACCAGTCCGGCCTGGGAGGGCGAGAAGCCGCGTTCCTGGGTCAGGTAGATGGCGAGGAACACGAGCACGAACGAGCCGAGCCGGTTGATCAGCGTGCCCGACCACAGGTACCAGAAGGTCCTCGGTAGGCCGCCGGTGGTGTCCCGGAACCAGCTCCGCATCGTCCGCACGTGGTGCCCCCGCTTACAAGTAATGACCGATGTGACTACAGCGCCTTACAACCCTAGTGGCGGCCGGATACGCAGGTCATTCGCTTTATCACGTGGTGGTCGTCACGACGGGTGCCCGCGTGTCCGGCGCGGGGTTGAGGCAGGATGATCCGCATGACTGCGAGCGAGGGGCCCACCGTCGGGACGCTGGTCCTGCTGCGGCACGGTGAGAGTGACTGGAACGCCAAGAACCTCTTCACCGGCTGGGTGGACGTCGACCTGACCGAGAAGGGCGAGGGCGAGGCCCGGCGCGGCGGCGAGCTGCTGCGGGAGCACGGCCTGCTGCCGGACGTCGTCCACACCAGCGTGATGCGCCGGGCGATCCGCACCGCCGAGCTGGCGCTCAGCGCCGCCGACCGGCACTGGATCGCCGTGCGCCGGTCGTGGCGGCTCAACGAGCGGCACTACGGCGCCCTACAGGGCAAGGACAAGAAGCAGACCCTTGACGAGTACGGCGAGGAGCAGTTCATGCTCTGGCGCCGGTCGTACGACACCCCGCCGCCGCCGATCGCGGACGACGACGAGTGGTCGCAGGTGGGCGACCCGCGGTACGCGCTGCTGCCGACCGAGCTGATGCCGCGTACCGAGTGCCTCAAGGACGTCGTCCAGCGGATGCTCCCCTACTGGTACGACTCGATCGTGCCCGACATCCTGGCCGGCCGGACGGTGCTGGTGGCCGCGCACGGCAACTCGCTGCGCGCCCTGGTGAAGCACCTCGACCAGATCTCCGACGAGGCGATCGCCAAGCTCAACATTCCGACCGGCATCCCGCTGCGCTACGACCTCGACCCGCAGCTTCGCCCGCAAACCCTGGGCGGCACCTACCTCGACCCGACGGCAGCGAAGGAAGCCGCCGCCGCGGTCGCCAACCAGGGCCGCTGAGCAGACGCAGAAGGGGCCCCCGCAGCGCGCGGGGGCCCCTTTCGCGTGCCTCAGGTGGTGGCCGGGCTGCTCTCCCCGGTGATCAGGTAGATCACGTGCTCGCCGGCGTTCACCGCGTGGTCGGCGAAACGCTCGTAGAAGCGGCCCAGCAGGGTGGCGTCGATCGCGGTCTCCACCCCGTACGGCCAGTCGTCGCCGAGCAGCACCGCGAACAGGCTCTTGTGCAGCTCGTCCATGGCGTCGTCGTCGCGGTCCAGTTCGGCGGCGAGGTCCACGTCGGGCTTCGCCAGCACGGAACCGATCTTCGCGGCCATCCGGTCGGCGATGTCGGACATCTCGGTGAAGACCGTCCGCAGCTCGGCCGGGACGGCGGGGGAGGGGTGCCGGCGCAGCGCGGTCTTCGCCACGTGCTCGGCGAGATCGCCCATCCGCTCCAGATCAGCGGCCACGTGCAGCGCGGTGATCATTGCCCGGAGGTCGGAGGCGACCGGCGCCTGTCGGGCGAGCAGGTCACACACCCGCTCCTCGACGTGTCGGTAGAGGTCGTCGATCTCGGCGTCCCGCTCGATGACCGTCTCGGCGGCCTGCCGGTCGGCGGTGAGCAGGGCCCGGGTGGCCTGGCGCATGGCGGCGCGGATGCCCTCTGCCATGTCCACCAGCAGTTGGCTGACGATCTGGAGGTCGGCCCGGAACTCGTCGCGCATCATCACGTCCTGTGGTCGGTCGCCGCCGACGGCTGCCGGCGCAGGGGTTGAGCAGGTGCGACGCCAACGGTAGGGCGCGTTCACGGACCTTGGATGAACCACGGTGAACGACGTCAGACGTGGGGGTGAACACTTCCGAAAGTGAGGGTGGTTCGTCCCGTTCTGTGTGGTAGCCAGGTTAACAATGACCCTACGATCGCCGGGTGGAGTGGGCGGTGGCGGTCGTGGTGGCCGTGGCGTTGGCGACCGGACTGGTCGCCGGTCTCCTGCTGCCCCGGTTCCTGCCGGCACGTGGCCGCTCCACGTCGACGGGCAGCGCGAGCTCCCGCTGGAGCACAGGGAGGCCCGCGATAGCCGACGAGCAGCAGGCCGGTCTCGGCCGTCGGACGATCGACTCGCTCCGGGCCGGTGTCGTGGTGTTGGGCGACGACGACGTCCCGGTCCTGATCAACCCGGCCGCCCGCGCGATGGGCCTCCTGCGCACCGGGAGCACTCCGGGTTCGATCGCCGCGCACCCGTTGATCCGTACCCTCGCGGGCCAGGTGCGACGCACCGGCGTGCGGCGCGAGATCGAGCTCGACCTGCCACGTGGTCGCGACAGCGCGGGGGAGAACCCGCTGGGCGTGCACCTGCGGGCCATGGCTCTCGGGAACGGCTTCATCGCGGTCGAGGCGGTCGACGTGACCGAGTCGCACCGGCTGACCCGGGTGCGGCGCGACTTCGTGGCGAACGTCAGCCATGAGTTGAAGACCCCGATCGGGGCGCTCCAACTGCTCGCCGAGGCACTGCTGGACGCCACCGAGCCGGCCGACGCCGCCGCACCCGACCTCTCCGAGGACCTGGTCGCCGCCCGTCGGTTCGCCGAACGGATCCAGCACGAGTCGACCCGGCTGGGCCGGCTGGTGCAGGAGTTGCTGGAGCTGACCCGGCTCCAGGGCGCCGAGCCGCAGCCGCCACCGGAACCGGTCGCGCTCGACTGGGTGATCGCCGAGGTGGTGGACCGTACCCGCACCACGGCTTCCGCCCGGGGCGTCGAGCTGACGGTCGACGGCGAGCGGGGCCTCACCGCCTACGGCAGCGACAGCCAGCTCGCCACGGCCGTGGCGAACCTGGTGGAGAACGCCATCAACTACTCGGGGGAGGACACCGCGGTGCGGGTCACCCTCCGGGGAGACGACGAGCACGTCGAGATCGCGGTCTCCGACCAGGGCATCGGCATCGCTCCGACGGATGTGGACCGGATCTTCGAGCGGTTCTACCGGGCCGACCAGGCCCGTTCACGCGCCACCGGTGGCACCGGGCTCGGCCTGGCCATCGTGAAACACATCGCGAGCAACCATGGCGGTCGGGTGGAGGTGTCGAGCACTCTTGGTGGTGGGTCGACGTTCACCCTCCGGTTGCCCGCCAGCCCACCGGACGACCTTCTGGCGACACTGCCGCCGGCTGGGATCGAGACCGGTCCGGCCGAGCTTCGGCAGGTCTGACAGCAATGGAAAGGAAATCCCCGTTGAGCCGCGTTCTGGTGGTCGAGGACGAGGAGTCGTTCTCCGACGCCCTGTCGTACATGCTCCGTAAGGAGGGTTTCGAGGTCTCGGTCGCGGCGACCGGCACCGACGCCCTCACCGAGTTCGACCGGACCGGCGCCGACATCGTGCTGCTCGACCTGATGTTGCCCGAGATGTCGGGGACCGAGGTGTGCCGGCAGCTCCGGCAGCGCTCGGCCGTACCGATCATCATGGTCACCGCACGGGACAGCGAGATCGACAAGGTGGTCGGCCTGGAGATCGGCGCCGACGACTACGTCACCAAGCCGTATTCCCCTCGGGAACTGGTCGCCCGGATTCGGGCGGTGCTGCGGCGGCAGAGCCCGGAGGTCGCCGAGGCGGGCGCACCGACGCTGGCCGCCGGACCGGTCCGGATGGACATCGAGCGGCACGTGGTGACGGTCGAGGGTGGGGCCGTGCAGCTGCCGCTCAAGGAGTTCGAGCTGCTGGAGCTGCTGCTGCGCAACGCGGGCCGGGTGCTGACCCGTGGCCAGCTCATCGACCGGGTCTGGGGCGCCGACTACGTCGGTGACACCAAGACGCTCGACGTGCACGTCAAGCGGCTGCGCTCCAAGATCGAGCCGGAGCCGTCGGCGCCCCGTTTCATCGTCACCGTCCGGGGTCTGGGCTACAAGTTCGAGCCGTGATCGACCGACCCGAAGGGGCCCACGCGCGGCGTGGGCCCCTTCGGCTGTCGGCGTCCGCTCAGTGGACGACCTTGATGTTGAAGAGGGCGGTGTCGAGCCGGCCGTAGAGCCGTAGCCAGAGCGGCATCAGCATCTCGGTGCCCCGGGCGGTCGAGAGGTCACCGAGGTCGATCACGTCGGTGTGCCCGAAGCTCACGAGCAGCCCGGTGACGATCCGCTTCGCCTCCGCGTCGTCGCCCGAGACGAAGACGCTGTGGTCTCCGTCGGCGAGCTGCCGCGGGCGGACCATCAGCTCGGCGGTGAGCGTGTTGAGTGACTTGACGACCTTGGCCTGCGGGAACTCCCGCTGGATGCGCTCGGCCAGGGAGTCGGTGTCCGGCACGGTCAGGGTGGGCGGGAAACCGACGCTGAAGTCGAGTGGGTTGGCGATGTCGAGCAGGACCTTGCCAGCCAGGTTCGCCGCGCCGGCCGCGGTGAGCGCCGGCAGGGACCCGGTGCCGCTGGTGGCGTTGACCACCAGTTCGGCATCGACGGCGGCCTCGGCCAGGGTGGCCAGCCCGACCCCGGGGTGCTCGGCGGCCCAGGCGGCGTACGCGCCCGCCCGGGTGGCCGCGACGTCCCGGGTGCCGATAGTGACCTGGTGGCCCAACTCCGAGGCGCGGGCCGCGATGGCCTGACCCACCGAGCCGGTGCCGAGAACTGCGATGCGCATGTCGATCGATCCTCCACTCGGGCGCGGTGGCCTCGCGCCGATTGCCCGTAGGCTAACAGACAGGTCTGTCTATTGCTGTCCGTCTTGGACGGTGGCGGCAGCATCTCCCTGCGGCGGGAACGACGTGCGGCAGCAGACGGAGCTGTCTGTAGACGGAGCTGTCTGTAAGCTCGTGCCCGTCACCAGCAACGACGAGGGAGTGTCGATGTCCACGAACCGTACGGCGGTCGGCTCGGCCCGGGACCGGATCCTGGACACCGCGTTCCGGCTGTTCTACGCGCACGGACCGCGCGGTGTGGGGGTGGACACGGTCATCGCCGAGTCGGGCGTGGCCAAGGCGACGCTCTACAAGCACTTCCCGCGCAAGGACGACCTCGTGCTGGCGTACCTCGACCGGGTCGACCAGGCCTGGTTCGGCGCGCTACGGGCGTCGGCCAGGGATGCCGGCGACGAGCCGCGCGACCAACTGGTCGGCATGTTCGACGCCCTGACCGGAGCCTGTCGCCGGGACGGCTACCACGGCTGCGCGTTCATCAACACGGCTGCCGAGTCGCCGGCCGGCGGTCCGGTGCACGCTCGGACTGTCGAGCACAAGACCGTCGTCCGGGCCTGGGTGACCGAGCTGGCACGCAGGGCCGGCGCGGCTGATCCGGAACTGCTCGCGCGGCAGCTCACCCTGCTGCTCGACGGCGGGCTCGCCAGCGGGGTCCTGGACGGCGACCCGGCGATCGCCGAGGCGGCCCGGCAGAGCGCCCGCCTGCTCGTCGACGCCGCCCTCGGCTGATCGCGGGCGCTCGACGATGACTGCCGCCCAGGTCGGCTAGAGATCGTCGGCGGGGTGGGGGGCGACCAGGCCCTGCCGCACCCGGGCGGCGCACAGTTCGGCCAGTCGCTCGTACGCGGCGGCGCCGATCAGCGCGGTCAGCTCCGGCCCGTACGACAGGTACATCGGCTCGGTGCCGACGTGCGCGTCGGTCGACGAGGTGCACCACCAGTCCAGGTCGTGTCCGCCGGCGCCCCAGCCGCGCCGGTCGAACTCGGACAACGTGGAGACCAGCACCTTGGTGTTGTCCGGTCGCGTGACCCAGTCCTGGTCCCGCCGGATGGGGAGCTGCCAGCAGACGTCCGGCTTGTATTCCAGCGGGTGGACCCCGTCGCGCAGCGCCTGGGCGTGCAGCGCGCAACCACCGCCGCCGGAGAAGTCGGCGTCGTTGAGGAAGACGCACGGCCCGTCGGCACCCTGGGTGGCGGTGCGGCGGGCCGGGTTCTTGCCGTCGATGGTGTCCTGGTCGGTCCAGTTCTTGAAACCGCGCCGGAAGTGCTGCCAGGTCTCCGGGGTGAGCCGCTTGACGGCGTTGCGGACCCGCTTCTCGTCGTCCGAGTCGGTGAAGAACGCCCCGTGCGAGCAGCAGCCGTCGGCCGCCCGGCCGGCGATGATGCCGTGGCAGCCCTGGCCGAAGATGCACGTCCAGCGGGAGAGCAACCAGGTCAGGTCGGCCCGGATCAGGTGGGTCTCGTCGGCCGGGTCGGCGAACTCGATCCACTCCCGGGGAAAGTCCAGCGGCACCTCGCGGCTGCGTGGGTCGCCCGGGTCGTCCACCAGCACGCGGAGCTCCATCGTCACCCGGACCAGCGTACGCGTGGTGCCGTCCCTGGGCCGACGAGCCGCACGAACGTGTTGCACCTAGGGTCTTCACCATGCGACTGGGTGTTCTCGACGTCGGATCCAACACGGTGCACCTCCTGGTGGTCGACGCGCACCATGGCGCGCACCCCTGGCCGGCGCACTCGGAGAAGGTCGTCCTCCGTCTCGCCGAACAGGTCGGCCCGGACGGGGCGTTGACCGAGGCGGGTGCGGACAGCCTGGTCAAGGCGGTCGGCATGGCCAGGGCGGCGGCTACCGGGCTGGAGGCCGACGACCTGATCGCGTTCGCCACCTCCGCCGTCCGCGACGCCACAAACGCGGCCGACGTGCTCGCCCGGGTCCGCGACGAGACCGGCGTACGCCTGGAGGTGCTCTCCGGCGCGGACGAGGCACGGATGACGTTCCTGGCGGTGCGACGCTGGTTCGGCTGGTCGGCGGGGCGTCTGCTGGTGCTCGACATCGGTGGCGGCTCCCTGGAGATCGCCGCCGGCATCGACGAGGACCCCGATGTGGCGATCTCGCTGCCGCTCGGCGCCGGGCGTCTCACCAGGGAGCGGCTCCTGCTCGACCCGGCCAGCGCGACGCCGCCGTCGGCGGAGGCCGTCGACAAGCTGAGGGAGTACGTGGACGGCCGGCTGGACAAGGTGGTCGACCAGGTCACGAAGGTGGGCTGGGGCCGGGCGGTGGCCACCTCGAAGACCTTCCGCACCCTGGCGCGACTGGCCGGCGCGGCGCCTTCCGGGGCCGGCCTCTGGGTGCACCGCAGGCTGACCCGTGCCGGTCTGCGGCAGATCATCGGTTTCATCCGGCACATGACACCCGCCCAGATGATGGAGCTGGAGGGGGTCGGCGCGGGCCGGGCCCACCAACTGCTGGCCGGCGCGGTGGTCGCCGAGGCGGTCATGCGCAGGCTCGACCTGGATGCGCTGGACATCTGCCCCTGGGCTCTGCGCGAGGGCGTCATCCTCCGCCGGCTCGATCAACTGGAGCCGATCTGAGCAGGTCCCGGGACCGCCGGTGATTTGCCGGTGCTCGTCCTGAGAACGCCGTGACAGCCGGGCTACGCTGGCGGATGTGACTTCCCGCGTCCCGGTGCTCCTGTCCAGCTCGTCGGTCTTCCCCGAGCCGACCGCGGCGGCGTTCCAACTGGCCGCGGCGCTCGGCTACGACGGCGTCGAGGTGATGGTCTGGACCGACGTGGTGAGCCAGGACGCGGGCGCGCTGCGCGGCCTGTCGGCGCACTACGGCGTGCCGGTGCTCTCGGTGCACGCGCCCTGTCTGCTGGTCACCCAGCGGGTGTGGAGCCCGGACCCGTGGCAGCGGCTGCGCAAGGCCGCCGAGTTGGCCGATTCGCTGGAGGCGCCGACGGTGGTGGTGCATCCACCGTTCAGCTGGCAGCGGGACTACGCGCGCGGATTCGCCGAAGGGCTGGCCACGGTCGAGGACCGGTTCCCCGGGCTCCGCTTCGGAGTGGAGAACATGTACCCGGTGCGGATGGCGGGTCGGCAGTTCGTCCCGTACGTCCCCGGCTGGGATCCCACCGACACCGGCTACCCGTCGTACACCCTGGACCTGTCACACTGCGCGGCCTCGCACAGCGACCCCCTCGCGATGGCCGACCGGATGGGCGCGGGGCTGGCCCACGTGCACCTGGGCGACGGCACCGGCGAGGGCCGCGACGAGCACCTGGTGCCCGGGCGCGGCACCCAGCCGTGCGGGGAGCTGCTCTCCTCGCTGGCCGGGCGGGGTTTCACCGGTGCGGTGGCCGTCGAGGTGGCGACCCGGGGCGCGAAGAGCCGCGCGGTGCGCGAGGCGGACCTACGAGCCGCGCTCGAGTTCGCCCGCCAGCACCTGACCGCGCCGTCGCCGGTCGACGTCTGACCTCGACGTCCGACCCGTCGGCGGCGAGCGTCAGCTGACCGGAGTCAGCGACTCGGTGGTCGAGGTCGGCTGCGGGGCGACCGTCGCCTGCTCGCCGATCGCGGCCCGCTTACGGGCCCGGTGTGCCGCCACGTGCGAGCGGGTGGCGCAGCGCTCCGAGCAGAACCGCCGGCAGCAGTTGGACGACGTGTCCAGGTAGACGTTGCCGCACCGCTCGTCGGCGCAGACCCCGAAGCGGGCGCTGCCGTACTCGCAGAGCCAGACCGAGAGCCCCCAGACCGCGCCGGCCAGGTATTCGGCACTGACCGACGCGCCGCGGCTGGTCACGTGCATGTGCCAGTCGCTGGAGTCGTGCCCGGAGATGCGGGGCTGGACCGGAAACGCCTCGAGCAGCGCGTTCAGCTCGGTCACCGCCTGAGCGTCGCGCCCCGAGGTGCCGTACTCGAAGACGTCGCGCAACCGCTTCTGTGCCCGTCGGAAGATGGCGACGTCCCGGTCGGCGACCTCGTCGCGCATCCAGGAGTTGTCGTCGGGAAAGAGGGCCCGCAGGTCGTCGAGGTCGTCCAGGCGGGCGTTGACCAGGTCAACGCCGGTCCGGGCGTACGCGTCGAAGTTCACACCCCAACGGTAGACGACTCACGGGGCGCGCGGCGCGTCGATGTAGTGCGGCAGGAACCGCGCGTAGCCGTCGGTGATCAGACTCGCGCTCTCCCGGACCCCCACCCCGGCCGACTCGCCGTCGACGATCCAGCTGCCCAGCACCGTCCGGTTGCCGGCGAACTGCGGCAGCGCCCGGAACTCCTGGTAGCACCAGCCCTCGTCGCCGTAGATCCCCGGGTTGGTGATCTCCTCGGCGGCGGTGACGATGCGTACCGAGCCGCCCTCCCGGCCGAGCAGGGGCTTGGCCACGTACTCCGGCATGCCACGCGGTGAGTCGAGGTACGCCGGGAGCAGGTACTCGTGGCCGGGGTACAGCTCCCAGAGGATCGCGAGCAGCGCCTTGTTGGACAGCAGCAGCTTCCAGGCCGGTTCGATCCAGGTGGTCGGGGTGCCCGGTGCCAGCGCGGGCGGCCCGTACGGCTCGGCGAGCATCCACTCCCAGGGGTAGAGCTTGAAACAGGTGGTCACCGCGCGGTCGGCCGCGTCGACGAAGCGGCGACCGTCCCAGCCGATGTGCTGGATGGGTTGCAGCTCGACGTCCAGGCCGGCCTGCCGGGCGGTCTCGGCGAGGTAGCCGGCGGTCATGTGGTCCTCGCCGGACTCCTCCTCGTTCGACCAGAGCACGTGCACCCGAGGGTCGTGCAACCCGACGCCGATCTTGGCCCAGGCGCCGACCAGTCGCTCGTGCAGGCTGTTCCACTGGTCCAGGTCGGGGCGGGTCTGCTCCAGCCAGTACCACTGGATGATGCTCGCCTCGACCAGCGCGGTCGGGGTGTCCGCGTTGTACTCCAGCATCTTCGGGGGCCAGGTGCCGTCGTACGCCAGGTCGAAGCGCCCGTAGAGGGTGGGCGGCGCCTCGCGCAGCGAGCGGGCCACCGCGTCGGCGGCCCATTGCGGGATGCCGAACTCGGCGTACCGGCGGTGCTGCACCACGTGCTCGGCAGCGGCGACCGACATCCGGTGCAGCTCTTCGGTGGCCTCCTCCAGCCGCAGCACCTCGTCGAGGTCGAAGGCGTACGCGGCGCTCTCGTCCCAGTACGACATGATCCCGCCGTCGGGCAGCTCGGTGTCGACGTAGACCAGTCCCTGTGCCCGGATCGTGGCGTCCCAGTCGGCTCGGGGCGTCATGGACTCGCGGCGCACCTCAGCCGCCGCAGGAGGCGAGGTGGGTGCCGAACCCGCCGCGCTCGGGCAGGGCGGCGGTCGCCGGCTCCCCCGCGCTACGCCCAGCGGTGGCAGGGTCGGACACCCGCATCGCCAGCGCGACAGTGTCACCGCCACCGATCGGCCCGAGAGCGCAGTCGTCATCGTCGTCGTCGGAGGTCATGTTGCAGCCGGAGAGAGCGAGCGCGAGAGCGGTGAGAGCGCCAAGCTGCACGGAGGCCGACCGGAGCCGGCGGCGGGGGCTTTGGTTCACGGCATCGTTGTAGCCGATCGACGCCAGCAGCGCAGCCCCAGCCGCCGCCGGGCGGGGGTCCTGGCAGGGGCGATACGCTCGGCTCATGCTCCGTTCCGTCATCCTCGCCGCCTCCCGGTCATCCCAGGTCGAGCGGCTCGTCGCGACCGCCCCGTACACCCGGGACGTCGTCCGCCGGTTCGTCGCCGGCGCCGCCACCGACGACGCGCTGCGCGCCACCCGCGGGCTCGTCGACGACGGTCTGGCAGTCACCCTCGACCATCTGGGCGAGGACACCGTCACCCCCGAACAGGCCACGGCCACCCGGGACGAGTACCTGAATCTGCTGTCGGTTCTCTCGGGGGCCGGCCTCACCCCGGCTGCCGAGGTGAGCGTGAAGCTCTCCGCGCTGGGCCAGATGTTCGACGAGCAGTTGGCGTACGACAACGTGCGGGCGATCTGCGCGGCCGCCGACAAGGCGGGCACCACTGTCACGCTGGACATGGAGGACCACACCACCACCGACTCGACGTTGGAGGTGCTGGCGAAGCTGCGCAAGGACTTCCCGTCGACCGGCGCGGTGCTCCAGGCGTACCTGCGGCGGACCGAGTCGGACTGCCGGGAGCTGTCCTCGGCCGGGTCGCGGGTTCGCCTCTGCAAGGGCGCGTACAAGGAGCCGGAGTCGGTGGCCTACCAGTCGGCCCGCGAGGTGGACAAGTCCTACGTCCGCTGCATGAACATCCTGATGTCCGGCGACGGTTACCCGATGCTGGCGACGCACGACCCGCGGATGATCTCGATCGGCGAGGACCGGGCCCGCTGGTTCGACCGGGGGCCGGAGCGCTTCGAGTTCCAGATGCTCTACGGCATCCGTCCCGAGGAGCAGGCCCGGCTGGCCGGCGAGGGCTACACGGTGCGCACCTACGTCCCGTACGGCGACCAGTGGTACGGCTACCTGATGCGTCGGCTCGCCGAGCGCCCGGCGAACCTGGTCTTCTTCGGCCGCGCGCTGGTCTCGAAGAAGTGACTGTCGCTTGACGCGCCTGGCTAGCGGAGTTAGCTTTTCGGCTATGACAGCTAGCCGGGTGTGTGCCGGTGCCTAGGGCCGGGCTCAACCAGCAGACCGTGGTACGCGAAGCCGCCCGGCTCGCCGACGAGGTCGGCTACCAGCAGCTCACCCTCGCCGCGCTCGCCGGCCGGCTCGGTGTCGCGCTGCCCAGCCTCTACAAGCACATCCGGGGGGCGGACGCGCTGAGCCAGAAGCTCTCCGCGCTCGCCACCGCCGAGCTGGCCACCGAGCTGACCACGGCCGCCGCCGGACGGGCCGGCGGCGACGCCCTGCGGGCGATGGCGGACGCCTACCGGTCGTACGCCCGCCGGCACCCCGGGCGCTACCCGACCACCCAGCGGGTGCCCGACCCGTCCGACCCCGAACACGTCGAGGCGGGTGAACGCGCGGTCGGCGCCATCTTCGCCGTGCTGCGCGGCTACGGGCTCACCGGCGACGACGCGGTGGACGCGACCCGGGCGGTGCGCAGCGCCCTGCACGGCTTCGTCGCCCTGGAGGCCGCCGGTGGCTTCGGGTTGCCCCGCGAGGTCGACCGCTCGTACCACCAGATGGTCGCCGGCCTGGACGTGGCATTCCGCTCCTGGCCGGCCCGCGGAGCCTGAACCGACCCGATCGGCCCGGGTCGGCCTCGCCCGATCCGGTGTTTGGTCGTACCCTTCGGCGGGTGACTGACGGGGTGCAGCAGCCAGCACCGCGGCGGCTCTGGCCGCTGTGGACCGTACTCGTCGTTGTCGTCGTGGTTCTGGGCTGTGGCCTTCCGGCGCTGCTGGTGGTCGGTGCCGTCCGCGAGGCCGGCGGCCGGGCCACGCTCAGCCGGGCCGGTGTCACCGCCGCCGACGACCCGGCCACCGCCGTCGCCCGGGGGCTGTCCGACCGGATGGCCGCGCAGCTCCGGCAGCAGTCTGCGGCGTTGCTCGGCGGCGACCGCTCCGCCTTCCTCGCCATCGCCGACCCGGCCGCGCACGCCGACCTGCGGCGTCGATTCGCCGCATTGCGGGCCCTCAAGGTGACCGTCTGGCGGGCCGAGCCGAGCGGCCTGCCCGTGCCGGTCGTCGGCAGGCCGGGGGAGTGGCGGCTGCTGGTGCGCTTCCAGTACTGCTTCGTGGCGGCCGACTGCCGGCCGAGCCCGGTGCTGATCGGCACCCGCTGGCGGGAGAACGGTGACGCGCCCCGACTGGTCGCCGTCGAGGAGTCCAAGTCCGCCGAGACCGGCACCCGACCGTGGGAGATCAGCGACCTGGTCGTGAAGGTGGGCGCGCGGACCATCGTCGCCACCACACCGGCGCTGCGCGGCAAGCTGCCCGCCCTGTCGGCCCAGGCCGAGACCGCGGCCAAGGTCGCCGACACGTACGTCGTGACAGGCTCGCCCCCGGACCGCTACCGGATCTTCTACGCCGGCCGTACCGAGTGGCAACGCTGGTACGGCGGTGGGCGCCCACAGTGGACGGGCGGCTACGCGGTGACCGTGGGCGGTGGCCACCACGAGGTCGTGCTCAACGCCGACGGGCTGGCCAGCAGCGGCACCGACGACCTGCTCCGGCACGAGCTGACCCACGCCGCCTCACTGCCCGAGCGCGGATACCCGGGCAAGACGACCTGGTGGCTGGTCGAGGGGCTGGCCGAGTTCGCCGGCTCGGGCGGTCAGCCGGTCGACAGGTACGAGGGGCTCGCGGAGGTACGCAAACTGGTCGGGAGCAGCTGGGACGGCCGGTTGGAGGGCGTCACCCCCGCCGACGACGCACCCGCCGAGCGGGTCGGCGGCAGCTACGGCGTCGGCTACCTCGCCGTCCGCCACCTCGTCGACCGGTTCGGGCCGGAGCGGCTGCTGACCTTCTTCAAGGCCGTGGTGCACGACCGCACGACGCTCGCCGCCGCCGCCGACGAGGCGTTCGGTGAGGAGTGGTCGACGCTGCACGACGAGTGCGTGGCGTACATCCGCGCGACCGCCGCCTGAGGGCCGCAGACCGCGTCGGGTGGGTGCCTGCCGGGGACGGCGGGTGCGGCACGGCCGACGTGACGGTGCGCCGTACCATCGATGGGTGCGCCGCCCCGACCT
The DNA here is from genome assembly GCF_040608555.1 of Micromonospora sp. NPDC005172. Lineage (NCBI taxonomy): Bacteria > Bacillati > Actinomycetota > Actinomycetes > Micromonosporales > Micromonosporaceae > Micromonospora > Micromonospora sp. NPDC005172. The sequence goes on along the minus strand of NZ_JBEXIL010000025.1, from coordinate 69,408 downwards.
GCTCAGGCCCGCAAGCGCCACGCGGCCCCGCCTGCTCATCGCCCTGACCGCCGTCGCCGTCCTCACCGCCACCACCGCCGCGTCCTGCGGTGACGACCAACCGCCGGTGGCGCTCGCCTCGGCCGCCCGTAACCCGGTCAGCGAGGTGATCGACGCTCCGGCGACGGTGACGGCCCGCGCCGCCGCCAGCCTCACCGCACCCGCCGACGGCACCCTCGCCAGCCTGCGTGTCCAGCCTGGACAACGGGTGAAGCGCGGTCAGGTGCTCGCCGTGGTCGCGTCCCCGTCGGCCCAGGCCCGCCTGCGGCAGGCGAAGGAGGCGCTGGACGCGGCCAAGCGCGCCGGCCGGGGCGTCTCCACCGGCAACCTGTCCAGCAGTCGGCGGGGCACCGACAAGGCTGCCGACGAGGCGTTCGACGCCGCCCGCAAGGCCGCCGAGAAGATCGCCGACCAGCAGCTACGGGACGCGCTGCTGGCCCAGGTGACGTCCGCCCAGCGGCAGTACGCCGCCGCCGCGCGCAGCGCCGATGCGGCAGTCCGGGCTGTGCAGCGGGGGATCAGCGGGCTGAACTCCGCCGTCAGCTCGTTGTCCGCGGCCCAACGGCTCCAGGCCCAGCAGGCGTACGACCTGGCCAAGGCGACAGTCGACGCGCTGACCCTGCGCGCCCCGATCGGCGGAGTGGTGCAGCCGGGTGGCACCCGGGCCGGCGGCGGCGCCAGCGGCGGTCTGGCCGGGCTGTTGGAGCAGGCCGGTGGCGCCGGGATCGACCCGTCCGCGCTGGCTCCCGCACAGGCCGGCCCGCCGGCCGGGGTCGACGACGCCGTCGTGGTCGGCGCTCAGGTCACCGCCGGCACGCCGGTGCTGACCGTCGTGGACACCGGGCAGCTCGGCCTGCTCGCCGACGTGGACGAGACCGATGTGCTGCTGGTCAAGCCCGGCGTGACCGCCACCGTCGAGCTGGACGCCGTCACCGGTGCCAGCTACGACGCCACGGTGCGTTCGGTCGACGTGCTCCCCACCAGCTCCGCGCAGGGTGGCGTCACCTACCGGGTACGCCTCGCGCTGGGCGCGGGGAAGCTGGCCGAGGACGAGCCGGCCCCGACGCCCCGCCCCGGCATGAACGCGATCGTGCACCTGCGCGTACGCGAGGCCGCCGACGCGGTGACCGTCCCGGCCTCGGCGGTCTTCTCGGCCGACGGCCGGGACGCCGTCTGGGTGGTCCGCGACGGAAAGGCCGACCGGGCGGCCGTGACCGTGGGTGTCCAGGGGGCCGACCTGGTGCAGATCCTCAACGGGGTGCAGGCCGGCGACCGGATCGTGGTACGCGGCACCGACCAGGTACGCGACGGCCAGGAAGTCCGGTGAGCGACACGCCGCCGGCCATCGAGGCTGTCGACGTGTCCCGCACGTACCAGCTCGACGGGGTGTCGGTCGAGGCGCTGCGCGGGGTGTCGTTGACCGTGCAGCCGGGCGACTACGTGGCGCTGGTCGGCCCGTCCGGCTCCGGCAAGTCCACGCTCATGCACCTGCTGGGCGGCCTGGACCGGCCGACCGGCGGCCGGTTGGTGCTCGGCGGGCGGGACGTCAATGCCCTCTCCCCGCCGGAGATGGCCGCCCTGCGCAACGAGACGATCGGCTTCGTCTTCCAGGCCTTCCACCTGCTGCCGCGTACCTCGGCGGTGGAGAACGTGGCGTTGCCGCTGGTCTACCGGGGGATGTCGGCCCGGCAGCGCCGGGAGCGGGCTGCGGCCATGCTGGGCCGCGTCGGTCTCGGGCACCGGCTGGACCACCGGCCCAACCAGATGTCCGGTGGCGAGCAGCAGCGGGTCGCCATCGCCCGCGCGCTGGTCACCGAGCCGACCGTGCTGCTGGCCGACGAGCCGACCGGCAATCTGGACAGTGTGACCGGCGCGGCGGTCCTGGAACTGTTGGAGCGGTTGAACGCGGAGTCCGGTGTGGCGTTGGTGATGGTCACCCACGACCAGGAGGTGGCGGCGCGGGCCGCGCGTCGCATCACCATGCGCGACGGTGTGGTGGTGGCGGACAGCGCCGCCGAACGTCATGATCGACCGCCGTCCGTCGACCACGGTCGACCTGAGACACTGGTCCCCGCTCCCAGCGCGGAGCCCCGGTCCGTGTCCGGAAACGGCCCGGGGCACCCGTCCGGTGGCTCCGGTGGCGCCGCCGGAGCCACCGGACGCCTTCCGCACGAGCCCGACCCGCACCGCGCGGAGGTCGACACGCGTGAGCCCGACCCGCGCCGTGCAAAGGCCGACATGCGTGAGCCCGGCCCGCGCGGCGCGGAGGTCGACACGCGTGAGCCCGGGGACGGTGTGGCGTGAGGGTCGCCGAGGCGTGGCGGGTCGCGCTGGACGCCCTGCGCGCCAACCGGCTGCGCAGCTCGCTCACCATGCTCGGTGTGATCATCGGGGTGGCGTCGGTGGTGCTGCTGGTCGCCATCGGCACCGGCACCAAGCAGAAGGTGGAGCAACAGGTCGAAGGGCTCGGCTCCAACCTGCTGCTGGTCGTTCCCGGCAAGATCGAGGTGGGCACCGCGCCGGTGGTCTCCCCGTTGACGCTCAAGGACGCCGAGGCGGTGTCCCGCGTCGTCGGCGATCCCCAGCGGGTCGCGGTCACCGTCGCCTCGGGGGCGACCGCACGGGCCGGCGCGCGCTCCGACTTCACCACCGTCCAGGGCGTGCTGGAGACCACGCCGACGGTGTTCACCCGGACGCTGGCCCGGGGGCGCTACCTCACCGGCACGGACGTGGACACCAGCCGGCGCGTCGCGGTGCTCGGCGACTCGGTGGCACGCGCGCTGTTCCCCGACCGCGATCCCCTCGGTCAGCAGGTGACCCTCGCCGGCGTTCGATTCCGGGTCATCGGCGTGTTCGCGCCCCTCGGGCAGAGTCTCGGCGTCGACCGGGACGACGAGGTGCACGTACCGGTGACCGCCGCGCAGCGCCTCTGGGGCACCCAGCGGGTGGACGGCATCGCGGTCAAGGCGCCCGACCGCGAGCGGATCGACGAGTTGGGCGAGCGCATCGTCGCCGAACTCAACCGCCGACACCCGGACACCGAGTTCAGTGCGGTCACGCAGCAGCAGATCCTCGGCGTGCTCGGCGACATCCTCGGCGTGCTCACCGGCGTGCTCGCCGCAATCGCCGGCATCTCCCTGCTCGTCGGCGGCGTCGGCGTCTCCAACATCATGCTGGTCAGCGTCCGCGAGCGGACCCGCGAGATCGGGCTGCGCAAGGCGGTCGGCGCTCGACCCCGCGACATCGGCGTGCAGTTCCTGCTGGAGGCGGTGCTGCTCACCACCATCGGTGGGTTGACCGGGATGGCGTTGGGTGTGGGGACCGCCCTGCTGGTGGACGCGCTGTCACCGATCCCCGCGGCGATCACCTGGTGGTCGTTGGCGCTGGCCTTCGGTGTGTCGGCGGCGGTGGGCATCGTCTTCGGTGTGGTCCCCGCGCAGCGCGCGGGCCGACTCGATCCGGTGGTGGCGCTGCGCGCCGAGTAATCGGACGGCGGACGCAGCCGGGGAGATAACGGCAGGCCGGATCGGGTGAACGAGCCACCGAAACATGATCAGTTGTACGAAGGGATCGCGCCGGTCACAGCCGTCCCGCTACCGTACTGGTAACACGCGCGTCGCCGCCCGACCCGGAGCATCCGTCGGGTTGGCACGCGCCGGGCATGGGATGGGTCGGTGAGCCATGGCCGGGTCGCAGTCCGACGGACGGCTGTCGGAGGTCAAGTTCCTGACCGTCGCGGAGGTGGCGACGGTCATGCGGGTGTCGAAGATGACCGTCTATCGCCTCGTGCACAGCGGTGAGCTCACCGCGGTCCGGGTGGGCCGGTCGTTCCGGGTGCCCGAGCACGCGGTGCACGAATATCTGCGGGGCGCTTTTCAGGAAACCGCCTGAGCCACCGATCGGCCGATCGGACGCCCGCTAGGCGGCATGGGCGGGGGCGCGTTGGTCCTGCTGACGCTCTCCGGCTACCCTGGAGCGCGATCGAGACCCCACCGGTGCGCCCCGCCGCCCAGACCGGTCCGGTCCGTTGTCCGCATGCGGTCGCCGTCGCCACCTGCGTGGTGTCATCCGGCCCGCCCCGCACGTTGTATCGAAAGGCTGTCGTATGGGCTCGGTGGTCAAGAAGCGCCGTAAGCGCATGGCTAAGAAGAAGCACCGCAAGCTGCTGCGCAAGACCCGCGTCCAGCGTCGCCGTCTCGGCAAGTGACCGTCGCCGGGCGTTCGCCCGGCAACTCGGCGTCACTTGCCTAACTGTCGATCTCCGGAGGCTCAGGTGATCAGGCCGTGGTCGTCCCGGCTCGATCCGGCCTGTCGGCGTAGGTGCGTCAGATGACCCCCGGTAGCACCACAGGTGCGCCGGGGGTCGTCGTCGTCACCGGAGTCGGTCGTTACCTGGGCGCCCACGTTGCGGCCCGGTTGGCGGCCGACCCGCGCATCGAACGGGTCATCGGCGTGGACGCGCCGGAGCCGGCCGCCGAGCTCACCGATCTGCTGGATCGGGTCGAGCGCATCCGCGTCGACCCGGGTTCGCTCGGTGGGCTCCTCGCCGACCTGGACGTCGACGCGGTGGTCCACCTCGCGTTGATGAGTTCCCCCGACCCGCAGCACGGTGGCCGGTCGGCCATGAAGGATCAGAACGTCATCGGCACCATGCAGTTGCTCGCCGCCTGCCAGCGGGCGCCCCGGCTGCGCAAGCTCGTGGTCCGGTCGTCGACCGCCGCGTACGGGGTGTCGTTCCGCGACCCGGCGGTGTTCACCGAGGAGACCGAGCCGCGCGAAGTGCCGCGCGGCGGTTTCGGCCGCGACATCCTCGACGTCGAGGGGTACGTCCGTGGCTTCCGCCGCCGGCGACCCGACGTGACCGCGACGGTGCTGCGCTTCGCCCCGTTCATTGGCTCCACCGCCGACACGACCCTGACGCGCTACTTCGCGCAGCCGTTCGTGCCGACCGTCTTCGGCCGCGACCCCCGCCTGCAGTTCCTGCACTTCGACGACGCGTTGGAGGTGCTGCACCGGTCGATCGTCCAGGACCATCCGGGCACCTACAACGTCGCCGGTCCGGGAGTGCTGTCGCTGTCCCAGGCGATCCGGCGGGCCGGCCGGGTGGCCGTGCCGGTGCTCGAACCGGGTCTCTCCAGCGCCGCGGCGCTGGCCCGCACCATGGGGTTCGGCCGCTACGGCCTGGACCAGGTCGATCTCTTCGTGCACGGTCGGGTCGTCGACACCACGCGTCTCGAGCAGGAGTACGGCTTCACTCCCCGCTCCACGGCCGAGGCGTTCGAGGACTTCATCCGCGCCCACCACGGTGGGGCGGTGCTCAGCCGAGGTCAGTTGGCGGTGGCCGAGCAGTTGGTCCTGGACGGCATTCGACAGGTCCGTGCCGCGGTGCGGGAGCGGACGTCGTGACCGGACAGGGCCACGATTCGCAGGGGATCGGGCGTTTCGACGTACCGCCGGTTCCGCCCGCGCCGGACGCGGAGCCGGCGCGGCGCAACGGCCACCGCCCGGCGGCCCGCCTCGCGCCCGCCGCGACGGCCGGCGACGAGGTCGACACGCCGACCGACGGTCCGGCGGATACGGCCGCCGGCGGGCTCCACAGCACCGCGACCGACGAGCCGAACGGCGCAAGCACGCCGGCTTCCGGTGGTGGCACCGGTCCGGCGGTGGCGGATCGGCCCGGAGACCAGTGGGACCGCCGGGTGGCGAACGGGTTGGCGTTCCTGCGCCGACGGTTGGCCGGGGACTACGAGGTCGACGAGTTCGGCTTCGACCCGGAGCTGACCGACGCGGTCTTCCATCCGCTGCTGCGGCTGCTCTACCGGGACTGGTTCCGGACCGAGGTCAGCGGGGTGGAGAACGTACCCGTCGAGGGGCCCGCCCTGGTCGTCGGTAACCACTCGGGCACCGTGGCGCTGGACGCGTTGATCCTGTCGGCGGCCCTGCACGACAAGCACCCGGCGCACCGCTACCTGCGCCTGCTCGGCGCCGACCTGGTGTTCCGGATGCCGGTGGTGTCGGAGATCGCGCGCAAGACCGGCGGCACGGTGGCCTGCAACCCGGACGCCGAGCGGCTGCTCGGCGGTGGCGACCTGGTCGGTGTGTTCCCCGAGGGGTTCAAGGGCATCGGCAAGCTCTACGCCGACCGGTACAAGCTGCAACGGTTCGGCCGGGGCGGTTTCGTGTCGGCCGCGCTGCGGACGGGCACCCCGATCGTTCCGGTCGCCATCGTCGGCGGCGAGGAGATCTACCCGATGCTCGCCGACATCAAGCCCCTCGCGCGACTGCTCAAGCTGCCGTACTTCCCGGTCACGCCGACCTTCCCCTGGCTCGGGCCGCTGGGCATGGTGCCGCTGCCCAGCAAGTGGCTGATCGAGTTCTGCCCGCCGATCCCCACCGCCCACCTGACCGACTCGGCGGACGACCCGCTGGTCGTCTTCAACCTCGCCGACCAGGTGCGGGAGACCATCCAGCAGACCCTGCACACGCTGCTCGAACGGCGACCTGATCCGTTCGGCCCCTGAGTCAGCCGGCGCGGCGGCGACGCTGGAGGGCCAGGCCGGCGGTGACCGCGCCGGCGACGAGACCGGCTGCCGCCGTCGACGGTACGGCGATCTTGACGGCCCGTCGGCCGGTGCGGAAGTCCCGGACCTCCCAGCCCTGCTGGCGGGCCTGCCGCAGCAGGGTGCCGTCCGGGTTCACCGCCACCGCCCGACCCACCGTGGAGAGCAGCGGCAGGTCGTTGGACGAGTCGCTGTACGCCGCGCAGCGCCGCAGATCCAGCCCCTCCACGGCGGCGAGCTGGGTGACGGCCTCGGCCTTCGCGGGCCCGTGCATGAGGTCACCCACCAACCGCCCGGTGTACGCCCCCGCCCGCACCTCCGCGACCGTGCCGATCGCGCCCGTCAGGCCGAGTCGGGCGGCGATCACCCGACCGATCTCCACCGGGGCGGCGCTGACCAGCCACACGCGTTGGCCGGCGTCCAGGTGGCGTTGGGCGAGCTGGCGGGTGCCGACCCAGATCCGGGGTGCCATCAGCTCGTCGAAGATCTCTTCCGAGAGTCGTTCCACGTCGTCCACCCGCCACCCCTCGACGAAGGCCAGCGCGGCGTCCTTCGCCTGGGACATGTCACCCGCGTGCTCGCGGGCGAGCAGCCGGAAACGGAGCTGCTGCCAGGCGAAACGGGCCAGGTCGGCCGTCGTGAAGTAGTTCCGGGCGGCAAGTCCCCGGGCGAACCAGTAGATCGACGCGCCCTGCATCATCGTGTTGTCGACGTCGAAGAAGGCGGCGGCGGTCGGGTCCGGTGCGGGCGGGGTCACCGACGCCAGTTCGGTCTCCGCCCAACCGGCGGTGTGCCCCCGTGCGTCGGTGCTGACCGTCACCTTGCGGCTGCGCGCCACGCGACGTTCCCTCCCTCCGCAGCTACGACGATGCCTCCAGCGAGGGTAACCGGAGCACACGCTCGACCGGCCGGGCACAGGAAACTGCGCCGCGGCCGGTCGGTGGTGCGGTCCCGCGTGGCGGTCAGCGCGCGCCGGGGCAGGTGGTCGGGGTGGGCCCGAGCGTGTCGCTGCCGGTCGGTGCCGGCAGGCCGCACGCGATGGCGGCGCGTACCGAGTCCGAGCGTTCCCGGATGCTGTCCAGCAGGGCCAGCGACCGCCGGGTCCGTTCCCGGTCGGCCCGGTCGGCGCCGTCGAGCAGGTTGCTCACCGCCCGGCGCTGACTGCTGACGAACGTGTTGACGGTGTCCAGGCTGGCCGGCTCGCCCCGCTGCACGGCGGCGGCGGTGAGCAGGCGAATGCCCTGGCGGGTGTCGGCGTCCATGTCGTCGAGGACGGCGCTGTAACCGATGCGGTCACCCCGCAGCTCGGCGGCCTCGCCGAGTCGGGTCCGGGCGAAGTCCAGGAAGAGCTGGCCGCGGCTGATGTCCGAGCTGGCCAGGGCGAGCTGGGCCCGCTCGGTGGACCGCTTCATGCCGTACAGCGCATCGCCGGGGACGGCGTTCTCGCTGGCGGCGGAGATGCCGGAGACGGCGATGGCCCCGGCGGCGATGCCGACCAGGATCGCTCCCCGGGCGCGGGCCCGTCGGGCGGTGACCGCCGGCAGCAGCGAACCACGGCTCGTGACCGCGGGACGCGACGCGGCCGGCTCGGCCGTCGCCGGGGCGGTGCCGATTCCCTCGCGTTCGGCCGTGGCGAGCAGCATCGCCCGCAGGCCGGTGCGGAAGTCGGGACTCACCTCGACCCTGGGGGGATCGACGCAGAGTCGCTGGCCCACCGCGACGAGCGGCGTCAGTTGACTGTCCACCCGGGACCGCACATGGTGTCGCCGGCCGCCGTTGGCCTCGTCGAGAAGTTGCGCGAAGCGCTCGGCGCGCCGACGGGAGAAGAGGTTGTTATCCACCGCAGGCACCTCCTCTCGCTGGTCACGGCCGGTCGGCCGCCGAAGTCTCCAGCGACCGGGCGGCGTTGTGACACCACGGAGGTGAGGCGCCGTCCGGCGTGCCGGGCGGACCTCGGTGCCCCGGGCCTGCCGGGACATCCACCGGTCGCACCCGGAGAAACGCGGCGGACCGTGCACGGGTTACGGGCCGGGCGGGGCGAAAATCACAGAAAGTGATCGGCGTCACCAAGTGAGAGCCGCCCTGAGCTGCGCAGACAGTGATCACCCACGCCGGCCCGTCAGCGGATCAGGGCTGGAAGCCATCGGGCAGCAGCCGTGCCAGCGCACGAACCGCCCGATATTGCAGAGCCTTGATGGCACCCTCGTTCTTGCCCATGGCCCGCGCCGTCTCGGCCACCGAGAAGCCCTGCAGGAACCGGAGCACGATGCACTCCTGCTGCTCCGGGTTGAGCTGCTTGACGGCGGTGAGCAGGGCGACGTTGGTGATGTGTTCGACCACCGCGGCTTCCGGGCTGCCCTCGGGCCCCCGATCCTCACGGTCGGCGTCGAGCACGTCCCCGGTGGTGACCTCCAGCCGGTACCGGCCGGACTTGAAGTGGTCGGCGACCAGGTTGCGGGCGATGGTCACCAGCCAGGCGCCGAGATCGCGGCCCTGCCAGGTGAAGCTGCCGATCCGCTTGAGGGCGCGCAGGAACGTGTCCGACGTCAGGTCCTCGGCCAGTTGGCGGTTGCCGACCCGGAAGTAGACGAACCGGAAGACGGTGTCCACGTACCTGTCGTAGATGAGACCGAACGCCTCGGACTCGCCGGCCTGCGCCCGCTCGACGAGCGTCCAGACCTCGGTGGCCGGGTCGGACGGGTCCGGTCGGCTCGGATAGCCCGTCGGGGTGGTCGGGGTGGTCGGGGTGGCGGCCGGGACCGCCGGGATCACCGCCGTCTCGCCCGCCGCCGGGTCGGTGGTCGCCGCCGGTGCGTCGCCGGCCCGACGCCCCTGCGAGGGCATCGTCGGTCGGGTCGGTGCGGCGACACGTCCACCGGCCGGCATCGCGTTGCCACCGGGCACCGCCGGTCTCGGTGGAGGCTCGTTGGTGTGCGGGCGGTTGCGGGTCCGCTGGGCAGGGCCCTCGCTGCGCATCGTGGCGTGCGGGTCACCCAGTGGCGCGCGTGTCGCCGGGCGTTCGTTGACCTGCGAGCGGGGCGTCTGGCCGGTCAGGCCGACGGGGCGTTCCGCGTATCCGAAGGTGGTCACCGCGCAGCCCCCGTCCCGGTGGTCGCCGGACGCGCCGGTTTGCGGGTCGTCGGTGCGGACCGACCGGGCAACCGGTCGGGCAGGACTGTTCCGGGGTGTGCCGACGGGCGGCAGTTCCCCTTGAGGTGCTGGTCCAATGCGCTGACAGGCACGGGGGCCTCCTCGGGCTGAGGGGTGTCGACTCACGGCAAATGGGGTGAGCCGACCCGAGTGATAATAGGGCCAACGTCACCCGCGCGTGGCAAGTCCGTTACACAGGGCGGAAGTATTTCCCGCCGTGTCGCACCGGTGGCGGACCGGTTGTCCGTCGTGTGCGTTTGACTTTCGACCGACCCGGTGTTCCAGGATGGATGCCCAGGTCGGAGGGCAATTCGACCGAGCGGTCGAGGGGTGCGCGCCGCCCGCTGGGCCGAGCCGTCCCAACCGCCCGTCGAGCGCTCCGGTCGTCCCATCAGCCGGACTGGACCGGATCATCGACGGCACGGAAAGTGTCCCGTTGACGGGACGCCGGACGGGCCGTCGCACACCACCGTCGGACGTGGCCAGTCGACCGCCGCTGTGCCAGACTCGACCACCGTGCAGGACTCCCCGGCAGACTCGCCGCCGAACCTCGCCGACCGTGTCCGCCGGGCGGCTCTCGACCACGGCGACCGGCCCGCGCTGCACTGGCGGGACCGGTGCGTCAGCTGGTCCGAACTGGACACCGCCGTGACCGCCGCCGCGTACGGCCTGGCCGCCGCCGTGCCACCCACCGAACCGGACGCCACGCCGCCGCGAGTCGCGATCGCGCTGCCGAACACCCTCGGCTTCGTGATCGGCTGGCTCGGCGCGCTGCGGGCCGGGCTGGTCGCGGTGCCGGTCAATCCCGGCTTCACCGCCCCGGAGCTGCGCCACGTCCTGGCCGACTCCGGGGCATCGCTGCTGATCGGCACCGAGCGGGTCCGCGGCCTCGTCGCCGAGGTGGCCGCCGACCTGCCGGCGCTCACGGCCGTGCACGCCACCCCGCCGAGCGCCGCGCAGCCCGAGCCGAGCCTCCGCCCACACCGGGGTGGCGACGACCTCGCCGTACTGCTCTACACGTCCGGCACCGAGGGCCACCCGAAGGGCGCGATGCTCTCCCACCGCGCGCTGCTGGCCAACCACGAACAGGTGGACGCGGTCGAGCCGCCGGTGGTCGGCCCGGACGACAGGGTGCTGCTGGCCCTGCCGCTGTTCCACGCGTACGGGCTCAACTCCGGGCTCGGCGCGGTCGTCCAGCACGGCGCCGAGGGCGTCCTGCTCGACGACCCGGACCCGACGGCGGGGCTCGCCGAGATCGCCCGGCACCAGGTCAGCGTGCTGGTCGGCGTACCGTCGATGTTCCTCGCCTGGGCCGACGCCGACGCGGTCCGCGCGGCGACCGCGTCCGTGCGGGTGGCCGTGTGCGGCGCGGCACCGCTGGAACCCGCTGTCGCGGCGCGCTTCACCGCGGCGACCGGCCACCCGATGCACGTCGGGTACGGCCTGACCGAGACCGCGCCGGTGCTCACCTCCACGCTGGTCGGTCCGACGGCCAAGGCCGGCTCGATCGGTCGACCGCTGCCCGGCGTCGAGCTGCGCCTGGTCGGGCCGGACTCCGAGGTCCTGTGGCGCGACGGGCAGGCGGTCCCCGACGACGACGCGGACGAGATGGACATCTCCGACGTCGCACCGGGCACCGACCCGGGGCAGATCGTCGTACGCGGCCCCAACCTCTTCGACGGCTACTGGCCGGACGGCCGCGACGGCCCGGACGCCGACGGCTGGTGGGGTACCGGCGACATCGCGTACGCCGACGCCGACGGTGACCTCTTCCTCGTCGACCGACTCGGCGAGCTGATCCTGGTGAACGGCTTCAACGTCTATCCGCACGAGGTCGAGCTGGTGCTCGGCGGGCACCCCGGGGTGGCCGAGTCGGCGGTACTGGGTGTGCCGCACCCGCGAACCGGCGAGACTGTGCGGGCGTACGTGGTGCCGGCGCCGGGCCGGCCGGTCACCGGCGAGGAACTGCTCGCACACTGCGCACGGAACCTGGCCCGGTTCAAGTGCCCGACCGCCGTCGAGTTCGTCGACGCACTGCCCCACTCGGCGATCGGCAAGGTACGAAAGACCCAGCTCCGGCCGGCGACCCCGGCCGGCCCGCCCGCACCCGCCGACGACGCCCGCACGGAGGTACCCGATGGCCACTGACGCCCGGCTCGCCCTGATCACCCGACCCGGCTGCCACCTGTGCGACGACGCCAAGGCAGCGCTCGACCGGGTGGTGGCGGTCACCGGCGACAAGTGGGTCGAGTGGGACGTCACCGGCGACGAGGGGCTGGAACGCGAGTACGGGGACCGACTGCCGGTGGTGATGCTCGACGGCAAGGAGCACGGCTACTGGCGGGTGGAGGAGGACCGGCTGCTGCGGGACCTGACCACGCCCCAGCTCTGAGGGCCTAGGGTGCTCGGATGACCATTGCGCACCCCCACCTGGTCTGGGACTGGAACGGCACCCTGCTCAACGACCTCAGCCTGGTGGTGGCCGCCACCAACGCGGCGTTCGCCAGCGTGGGCGGGCCGACGGTCACCGCCGAGGAGCACCGGACGCGGTTCCGCCGGCCGATCGCCGACTACTACGCCGAGGTGCTCGGGCAGGCCGTGGACGACGACGCCTTCGGCCGGCTGGACCAGATCTTCCACCAGGCGTACCGCAGCGGATTGACCACCTGCGAACTGGCCGCCGACGCGCGGACCGCGATGGCCGCCTGGAAGGGCAGCCAGAGCCTGCTCTCCATGTGGTTCCACGAGGAGCTGGTGCCCACCGTGCACACGTACGGGTTGACCGGGCACTTCACCCGGGTCGACGGGCTGCGGGCCACGGTCGGCGGCGACCGCAAGGCCGAGTCGCTGCGGCGGCACCTCGCCGAGCTGGGCGTGGACGGGAGCACTGTCGTGCTGATCGGCGACTCGATCGACGACGCGGACGCGGCCCTCGCCGTCGGCGGCCGGGCGGTGCTCTACACCGGGGGGTTCACCGACCCGGCCCGGCTGCGTGTCTCCGGTCACCCGGTGGCGGACACGCTCACCGACGCGGTGGCCCTGGCCGCCCGGGAGGTCAGTTCCGCAGGTAGGTGAGGACCGCCAGCACCCGCCGGTGCTGCTCGGTGTCCGGCGGGAGGGTGAGCTTGGTGAAGATGTTGCGCACGTGCTTCTCCACCGCACCGTCGCTGACCACCAGCGCTCGGGCGATGGCCGTGTTCGACCGACCCTCGGCCATCAGCGCGAGCACCTCCCGCTCACGCGGCGTCAACTCGCGCAGCGGGTCGTCGCGGCGGCGTCGGGCGAAGAGCTGGCCGACCACCTCCGGGTCGAGCACCGTGCCGCCGGCCGCCACCCGGCGCAGCGCGTCCAGGAACTCGTCGATCGCCGCCACCCGGTCCTTGAGCAGGTAGCCGATCCCGCCGCCGCCGGCGCCGCCGGTGGTGGCGAGCAGATCATCGGCGTACGACACCTCGACGTACTGGGAGAGCACCAGGATCGGCGTACGCGGCACCAGTTGGCGCGCCTGCACCGCCGCCCGCAGCCCCTCGTCGGTGTGGGTCGGCGGCATCCGCACGTCGACGATCGACACGTCGGGCCGGTGCTCGACCACCGCCTCGACGAGTGCCTCACCGTCCCCGACGGCGGCCACCACCTGGTGCCCGCTCTCGGTCAGCAGCCGTACCAGCCCCTCCCGGAGCAGGACGGCGTCGTCAGCGATCACGATGCGCATGGCTGTGGTGTCTACCACGTCGGGGCGGCCTTCCGGTGTGTTCACAGCGGCAGGTCGGCGCGGATCTCGGTGGGGCCGCCGTTCGGGCTGACCACGGTCAGCTCACCGCCGGCCGCCCGGATGCGGTCGGCGATGCCGGCCAGCCCGTGGCCCTTGGCCAGGTGCGCGCCACCCTGCCCGTCGTCGCCCACCCGCACCTGGAGGTGGGTGCCCTGACGGGCCACGACGACCATGGCCTCGGTGGCCCGACTGTGCTTGGCGATGTTGGTCAGTGCCTCGGCCACCACGAAGTACGCGGTGTTCTCCACCGCCGGGTCGAGTCGGCCGTCCCGCGTACCGAGCTGCTGGTCGACCTGAAGCTCGATGGGGATGAGCCCGCGACCGGCGAGCGCGGCCAGTGCGCTGGGCAGACCTCGGTCCACCAGGATCGGTGGGGCGATGCCCCGGGACAGCGCCCGCAGTTCGGCAAGCGTCTCCCGGGTCTGGGTCACCGCCTCGTCGATGGTCCGTCCGGCCTCCTCCGGGTCGGAGGCGAGCTGCATCCGGGCTCGGCTGAGGTCCATCGCCAGGCGGACCAGGCGCTGCTGCGGCCCGTCGTGGATGTCGCGCTCCAGCCGGCGCAGCGCGGACGCCTCGGCGGAGACCGCAGCCCGCTTCTGCTCCTCCAGCACGGTGATCCGGTCCCGCATCTCGGCCACACCGGTCAGCAGGGCCTTGGCGAAGCTGGCCTGGAGCAGCGCACAGCCCCGGACCACGATCGGCAGCGTGATGAGGAAGAACACCCCGATCGCGGTGTTCAGCCCGATCCGGGCGGTGGTCGAGTCGCCCAGGCCGAGGAGTTGCGTCAGATCCTGGTTGCCTTCGGACGGGCGGGGCAGAGCCCAGTCGTACGTCCAGTAGAGCGATTCCACGATCGTGGCGGCCCACCAGGCCATGGTCACCCCGAAGGTGACCAGTGCCACGATCAACCGCAGGAGTCCATGCGCCAGGTCGAGCCAGGACTGTGCGTCACGCATCGGCAGGAAGATCCGCCGCCAGGCGTTCGCGCCCGGCTCCGGCAGCCGGTAGCGCGGTCGCACCCGGGGCTGCCGGAGCACGGCGGGCAGTCGCAGGCGCTCGATGTCGGCCATCCCGCGTGCGGCGTACAGGGTGCCGCTGAGGATCGGCAGGCCGATCACGGTGACCATCAGGCCGATGCCGAGCGAGAGGCCGACCAGGAGCACGACGAAGCTGGCCACCGCCAGAGGGAGGCCGAGCAGCACGTACCCGGAGTCGACGAAGAGTTGGCGGGGAATACTCCGTGCCAGCGGGTGTCGGTCGCTGGTGGCGGCAACGGCGGTCATGGCAGAAAGGCTAGGCAGTCGCCGCCCCGCCCCCCATCCCGAAGCCCGGTCTCTCCCCGGTAGTGCTGCCCCCACCCCCGCGCTCCCCGCCTCTTCTCCGCGCCGATCTTGCAATTGCTGTTGACGATCTGCCCTGACGTGCGCCTTATGCGGCGACAGAAAGTGCAAGATCGCGGGGCGGGGGCAGGCGTGGGCTCGGTCGGGCGCGGGATTGGTCAGAGAAGTCGGGATTGAGCAATAATCGCGCGGGCGGTGAGCGCTCAATCGATCTTGTGGAATGGAGGGGCAGGTGGGGTCGTGTCCCGGAGCGGCAAGATCGCGATTTGTGCACGTCTTCACAAGCGCCTACTCTCTAGTTCCGACGCGCCCTGCTAGCACAGCCGGCAACCTCGGTCGCCAGCGGGAGTCCATAAGCGGCCGACCAGCGGAGTTGGCCGAGGATCGCACCGCACGGAGTCTCATGAGTCAGCACCGTCAGTCAGGTGCGCCCGGCCGCGCCGGTGGCGTACCGGCGCTCCCGGATCTTCCCGAGGCGACCGTCGCTCGGCTCCCGGAATACCTACGCGCGTTGCACAATCTTGCCGACGCAGGGCACGAAACGATCTCCAGTGAAGGTCTCTCGGCGGCCGCGGGGGTCAATTCCGCCAAGCTCCGCAAAGACCTCTCCCACCTCGGTTCGTACGGCACACGGGGCGTCGGCTACGACGTCGCGCTGCTGATCGAGCAGATCGAGTACGTGCTCGGGCTCACTCAGCGTCGCGCGGTGGCCCTGGTCGGCGTGGGTAATCTCGGTCACGCTCTGGCCGGCTACGACGGGTTCGCCAGCCGGGGCTTCCGGATCGCCGCACTGCTCGACGCCGATCCCTCCCGGGTCGGTGAAGAGATCAACGGCCTGGTTGTCCGGCATGTCGACGAGCTGCCCGCGGTCGCCGCGGAGGAGTCCATCGCGATCGGCGTGATCGCCACCCCGGCCCCCGCCGCCCAGCGGGTCGCCGATCAGCTGGTCGCGGTCGGCGTGACGAGCATCCTCAACTTCGCGCCCTGCGTACTCTCTGTCCCGGAGGGGGTCGACGTGCGCAAGGTCGACCTCGCCATCGAGCTGCAGATCCTGTCCTTCCACGAGCACCGTAAGGCGTCGCTGACCGCGCTGCCCGCCACCGGCGGGTCCGCTCTCACCGCCCTGCCCGGCGGGCTCGCGGCCACCGACACCCAGGAGGCGATCGGCACGTGAAACTGCTCGTCGTCGGCGCGTCCTACCGGACCGCCCCGGTCGCCACGCTGGAGCAGCTGGCCGTGCCCCCCGCCGACCTCACCCGCACCCTGGACCGCCTGGTCGCACAGCCGTACGTGAGCGAGGCGGCGATCGTCTCCACCTGCAACCGCGTGGAGATCTACGCCGCCGTGTCCGGTTTCCACGGTGGGCTCGGCGACATCTGCGCCGTACTGGCCGAGCAGGCCGACAGCACTCCGGCGGCGCTCGCCAGCCACCTGTACGTCCACTACGACACCGCCGCCGTGGACCACGTCTTCCGCGTCGCCACCGGGCTGGACTCGATGGTCGTGGGCGAGGCGCAGATCCTCGGCCAACTGCGTGACGCGTACCACTGGGCCACCGGCGCCGACTCCGCCGGCCGCCTGCTGCACGAGCTGATGCAGCAGGCGCTGCGCATCGGCAAGCGGGCCCACGCCGAGACCGGCATCGACCGGGCCGGCCAGAGTGTGGTGACCGCCGCGCTGGAGCTGGCGGCCGGGCACCTCGACGGCGACCTCGTCGGCCACCCGGCCCTGGTGATCGGGGCCGGCGCGATGGGTTCGCTCGGGGTGGCCACGCTGTCCCGGCTGGGTGCGGGGCCGCTCACGGTCACCAACCGGGGCGCCGACCGGGCCGTCCGGCTCGCCGAGTCGTACGGGGCGAGTGCCGCGCCGATGACCGAGCTGGCCGCCACGCTCTCCACAGTGGACATCGTAGTGGCCGCCACCGCGTCCACCGAGCCGGTCCTCACCCGGGCGGTGGTCACCGCCGCGCTCGCCGAGCGTGACCCGGCTCGAGGCCCGCTGGTCCTGCTCGACCTGGCCGTTCCGCGCGACGTCGAGGAGGGCGTCGCCGACCTGCCCGGCGTCGAGGTGATCGACATCGACCGGATGGCGGCACTGCTCGCCGACGGCCCGGCCGCAGCGGATGCCGCCGCCGTCGAACGGATCGTGCTCGGCGAGGTGGAGGGCTTCCTCACCTGGCTGCGCGGCGCCGACGTGGCGCCCACCGTGGCGGCGCTGCGGGGTCGCGCCGACGACGTCGTCGCCGCCGAGCTGCGCCGCCTGGCCCAGCGCCGCCCCGACCTCGGCGACGACCTGCGCGCCGAGGTGGCCCGTACGGTGCACCGGGTGGTGCAACGGCTGCTGCACCAACCCACCGTCAAGGTCCGCCAGCTCGCCGCCGAGCCCGGTGGTGACCAGTACGCGGCGCTGCTGCGTGAGCTGTTCGACCTCGAGGTGCCGCAGACCTCGCCGGTCGACACCGTCCCGGACGTGCTGACTCCCGACCTCGGCATGACGCTCCCGGACACCGCCCCGGTGTCCGGCACCGACGCCACCGAACCGACCCCACCCACCGGAGGTGCGCGTTGACCGCCCCCCTGCGCCTCGGCACCCGGGGCAGCACCCTGGCCATGGCCCAGTCCGGCCACGTCGCCGAGGCGGTGACCGCCGCCACCGGCCGCCCGGTCGAGCTGGTCGAGGTGGTCACCGCGGGCGACCGCTCCAGCGCGCCGGTGCACCGGCTCGGCGTCGGAGTGTTCGTCTCCGCGCTGCGCGACGCGCTGACCGCCGGGACGATCGACTTCGCAGTGCACTCGTACAAGGACCTGCCCACCGCCGCCGCGGGCGGGCTGCACATCGCGGCGGTCCCGGCGCGGCAGGATCCTCGGGACGCGCTGGTCGCCCGCGACGGCCGGACGCTCGCCGAGCTGCCGTCCGGCGCCACGGTGGGCACCGGCGCGCTGCGTCGCATCGCCCAGTTGCAGGCGCTCGGCCTGCAACTGGAGGTCACCCCGATCCGCGGCAACATCGACACCCGCCTGGCGCGGGTGATCGGCCCCGACGCCGACCTCGACGCCGTCGTCCTGGCCCGGGCCGGGCTGGCCCGGATCGGTCGGGTCGACGTGATCACCGAGACGCTGGACCCGATGCTGATGCTGCCCGCGCCCGCCCAGGGCGCGCTGGCCGTGGAGTGCCGGGTCGACGACCAGGACCTGGTCGAGCTGCTCGGAATGCTCGACCACGCACCGTCACGCTCCGCGGTCACTGCGGAACGTGCGTTTCTGGCAACCCTGGAGGCCGGGTGCAGCGCACCCGTCGCCGCCTACGCCGAGCTTGCCGAAGGCGAGACCGGTGATGAGATCTACCTGCGCGGGGCGGTGATCAGTCCGGACGGCACTCGTGACCTCCGGCTGTCCCGCACCGGAACGCCCGCCGACGCAGCGGAGATCGGTAAGGCACTCGCCGCCGAACTCCTCGAACTCGGCGCCGACTCGATCCTCGGCCACGAAGGACACACCGGCCCGGGGACCCAGCAATTTGGGAGCACAGAATGACCCGCACCCGTAAGCCCGTCGGCCGTATCGCGTTTGTCGGGGCGGGCCCCGGCGACCCAGGTCTGCTGACCCGCAGGGCGCACGACGCCCTGGTCGACGCCGACCAGGTGATCTACGACCGGGGAGTCCCGGAGTCGCTGCTCGCCGCCGTCCGGGCCGAGGCCAGGGACGACGCCGAGTTCACCCCGGCCGAAGGTGCGCCGGGAGACGTGGCGAAGGTGTTGATCTCCGCGGCCCGGTCCGGGCTGAACGCGGTGCACCTGGTCGCCGGCGACCCGTTCGGCCACGACTCGGTGGTCAAGGAGGTGCAGGCCGTGGCCCGTACCGCCGCCCACTTCGAGGTGGTGCCCGGCGTCGGCCAGGCCGAGGGCGTGGCCACCTACGCGGGGGTTCCGCTGCCGGGCGTACGTACCGCCGCCGACGTCGAGGACGTCAGCGTGCTGGACTTCGAGGCGCTGGCCGCCGCCGTCGGCCGGGGTTCGCTCGCACTCGCCGTGGACGCCGGTGACCTCGCCGCCGTCCGGGACGGGCTGCTGGCCGCCGGCGTCGACGGCACCACCGGCGTCGGGGTGACCGGCGACGGCACCGGCGAGACCCAGTACACGACCACGTCGACCGTGGACAGCTTCGTGGCCGCCGCGCTCGGCTTCACCGGCCGGGTGGTGCTCACCGTCGGGGTCGGGGTCGGGCAGCGCGACAAGCTGAGCTGGTGGGAGAACCGCCCGCTGTACGGCTGGAAGGTGCTGGTACCCCGTACCAAGGAGCAGGCCGGTGCGATGAGTGCCCGGCTGCGGGCGTACGGAGCGATCCCGTGCGAGGTGCCGACCATCGCGGTCGAGCCGCCGCGCACCCCGGCCCAGATGGAGCGGGCGGTCAAGGGCCTTGTCGACGGCCGGTACGCCTGGGTGATCTTCACCTCGGTCAACGCCGTACGCGCGGTCTGGGAGAAGTTCGCCGAGCACGGCCTGGACGCCCGGCACTTCGGCGGGGTCAAGATCGCCTGTATCGGCGAGGCGACCGCGGACGCGGTCCGCGCGTTCGGCATCCAGCCGGAGCTGCTCCCCGCCGGGGAACAGTCCTCCGAAGGGCTGCTGGCCGAGTTCTCGCCGCACGACGAGATCCTCGACCCGGTCGGCCGGGTGCTGCTGCCGCGCGCCGACATCGCCACCGAGACGCTCGCCGCCGGGCTTACCGAGCGCGGCTGGGAGGTCGACGACGTGACCGCGTACCGGACGGTGCGGGCTGCGCCGCCGCCGGCCGAGATCCGGGACGCGATCAAGTCGGGCGGGTTCGACGCGGTGCTCTTCACGTCTTCGTCGACCGTGCGGAACCTCGTCGGTATCGCCGGGAAGCCGCACGCGCGCACGGTTGTTGCCGTGATTGGGCCCAAGACGGCGGAGACCGCGACGGAGTTCGGCCTTCGGGTCGACGTCCAGCCGCCGCACGCCTCGGTGCCCGACCTGGTGGAGGCGCTCGCCGCCTACGCCGTCGAGCTGCGCGAGAAGCTGGCCGCCATGCCGGCCAAGCAGCGTCGTGGCTCGAAGGTGCAGGGGCCGACCGCCCTGCGCTTCCGGTAGTCGTCGTTCAGGAGGACCCTTCCATGTCGTACCCCGAGATCCGGCCTCGCCGCCTGCGCCGCACCCCGGCGATCCGCCGGCTGGTGTCCGAGACCCGGGTCGACCCGGCCGAGCTGATCGTGCCGATGTTCGTCAAGGAAGGGTTGTCCGAGCCGCGGGCCATCGCGTCGCTCCCGGGGGTGCTTCAGCACTCCCGGGACTCGCTGCGCAAGGCGGCCGCCGAGGCGGTCCAGGCCGGCGTCGGCGGGATCATGCTCTTCGGGGTGCCCGAACGGCGTGACCCGACCGGGTCCGGCGGCATCGACCCGGACGGCATCCTGAACGTCGCCATCCGCGACGTGGTCGCCGAGGTGGGCGGCAGCACCGTCGTCATGAGTGACCTGTGCCTGGACGAGTTCACCTCGCACGGGCACTGCGGGGTGCTCGCCGCCGACGGCGACGTCGACAATGACGCCACCCTGGCCGCGTACGCCGAGATGGCGGTGGCGCAGGCCGCCGCCGGGGTCGACGTGGTCGGGCCGTCCGGGATGATGGACGGCCAGGTCGGCGTGGTACGCCGGGCGCTCGACGCCGCCGGGCACCAGAACGTGGCGGTGCTGGCGTACGCGGTGAAGTACGCCTCGGCGTTCTTCGGCCCGTTCCGGGACGCGGTGGAGTCGGCGCTGGAGGGCGACCGGCGCAGTTACCAGCAGGACCCGGCGAACCTGCGCGAGTCGCTGCGCGAGGTGGCGCTCGACGTCGCCGAGGGCGCCGACATGGTGATGGTCAAGCCGGCGCTGCCCTACCTGGACGTGGTGTCGGCGGTCCGGGCCGCGGTGGACGTCCCGGTCGCCGCATATCAGGTCTCCGGCGAGTACGCGACTGTCGAGGCCGCCGCCGCGAACGGCTGGATCGACCGGGAGCGGGTGATGATGGAGACGCTCACCTCGATCAAGCGGGCCGGCGCGCAGATCATCCTCACCTACTGGGCGGTCGAGGCCGCCGGTCTGCTCCGCCAGCGCTACTGAGCGAACGCTCCTCCGGCTGCCTCTGCCGATTGCCGTTGCGCGGCCCTGCCCTTTCTGGTTACTTCCTGCCCCCTTGGGCGCCTCTGCCCTTTTGGGTGTCCATGCCCTTTTGCGTGTCCCTGCCCTTTTGGGTGTCCGGGCCCCAGGCGTGCCCCTGACATCCTTTGCTCTGCTTCAGCGGAGGCAACAGTCAGAGCCTGAAACTGTTGCGCCCGTTGAAGCAGAGCAAAGGACGCGCGCGAGGTGCGGCACACCCGCGGATGAGCCGGTTCTCCACAGGGTTATCCACAGGGGTTGAGTGAGCGATTCCGGCCGAGAATCGTGGTCGGATGGCTTCCGCACTCGATCCTCCTACGCCACCGGGCCCGACCCTCGGGCGGTTCCCGATCACCGGCCTCGTCCGTCGGGCCCGCCGGATGAAGGGGCTGGGTCAACGCCAGATGGCCCGGTTCGCCAAGGTCGCCCCATCGACCGTGGGCAAGGTCGAGGCCGGCAGTCTGACGCCGAGTCTGGCCGTGCTGGAGCGCCTGCTCGGTGCGGCCGGGCTCTACCCGGTGGTGGTGGACCAGGACGGCCGGATCGTCCAACCGATGGTCGACCGGGAGGACGTCCACGACGGCGCCGGCCGCCGCTACCCCGCCCACCTCGACACGATCCTCGATCCGAAGCCGGGGGAGTGGTGGGGAGACATCTACGGGCTGGCGCGACCACCGGAGACCTACCACCGCAGCTCGGCGGACCGCGAGGCGCGACGTCGGCGCAGCCAGTGGGAGGTGCGGGTCGCGCGGCATCGGCACCTGCCACCGCCGCCGATCATCCAGGAGTACTACTGACAACGCGAACGGCCCACCCTCCGTGGAAATCTGGAGGGTGGGCCGTCAGCGCCAACGATCAGTCGTCGTTGCTGATCGTTCCGGTCGCCAGCGGGTCGGCCAACCGCAGGCCGGGCACACCGGCCACCAGCAGGGTCAGCTTCTCGTCCGACTCGCGCCTGCGGTCGCCGCGCACGGTCACCGGGAAGGCCACCGACGTCTCACCGGCGGGTAACACCTTGCAACCGGCGTACGCGTCGAAGTCCGAGCCCACCTGCGCTGTGAGACCAACGGCCGCGGCGCAGAGCAGCACCGGCTGCGACAGCGGCCGGGACACGGTGGCGGTGAAGACCATCTGCCGGGTGCCCTGGTCGCCCTCGACGACCGTGGTGTCGGCGACGCTCAGCGACGCCCGGGAGCGGAACCGGGCCACCTGCGGGTCGTGATCGCTGGAACCCCGCGACCCGTCACCGGTGAACTCGGCCGGCCAGTCGGCGTTGACGTGCGCCGCCCGCACCTGCACCAGATCGCCGTAGAGCGCGTCGTTGACGAACAGGTGGTCGAGCGTCTGGGCCTGCCCCTCGAAGCTGTACGAGTAGGCCGAAGCCGGCACGTCCGCGACCAGGGTGTCCCACAGGTTGTGCAGGCCAGCCTCGTACAACGGGGCGAGCTGGTCCGACGGCGTCGGCTGTGCGCCCGTGGCGATGGGATCGTCCGGCCGGGGGAAGACGTTCAGGTCACCGCCGTAGACGACGCGGGCCGACTGATCGGCCGCCTCGATGGCGGTGACGATCGCCGCCCCGTAGCGCGCCTGCTCCCGCCGCTGCCCGATCCGGCCGTCCGGACCGGACGAGTAGTGGTTGCTGAGCGCGTACAGGGTGAACCGCTCGGATGAGCCCGGTGCCGCGGCAACGCTGAACTTGCCCAACTGGGGTGCTCGCGTGAAGACGTTGTTCCCGTCCTTGCCGGTCGACGTGTCCACGTCGGACGGCAGCACCGCGTTGAGCGCCTTGGGGTTCTGCACGTCGGCATTGCCCGGCAGCCCTGCGGTGCGGTACTGCACGGTCGGCGTCGAGCCCAGCAGAGGGTCGCTCGCCGTCGCAGCCGCCAACGACAGCCGGTCCGTGCGGTACAGGAACGCGGCGGTGATACCGCGGGCGTCCGCGCCGGTCCGGTCGTAGGCGGCGGCGTACGCCGGCCCACCGGCCGCCGCCACCGCGAGTGCCAACTCCTGGACGCTGTCCGGAGCGCCGTCGGCGTTGTTGGTGTCGCCGCAGGCCAGCGTCGCCCCGGAGACCGTGCAGATGTCCTGGTCCTCGGCCTCCTGGACGAGGATCAGATCCGGTGCGTGCAGATCCTTCGCGATCTGGTCGGCGAGCGACGTCAGGTGCTGGCGGTAGTCGGCCTCGCTGCTCGGCACGTAGTCGAACGGCGGGCTGACACCGGTGCAGCCGGCGTTGCCGGTGAAGTCGCAGCCGTCGAACGGGTCGTCGCGGTAGTCATACAGGTTCTCGACGTTGTACGTGGCGACCGCGACCTCCTGTGCCCGGTCGGCCGGCTTCGGCGGGTTGTTCTTCGACGGATCGGCGCCGGCGTCGAACTCGGCCCGCTCGACCTGCACGCCGTACTTTTCGAACGAGTAGTAGACGCCGCCCACCGCGTCCGCGCGCAGCGTGTCGAAGGTGTGCGCCGGCGGGAGCAGCGCGGTGCTGTCACCGGCGGCGGCCTTCACGCCCATGCTTCCGAGCAGTACCCGCTGCCCGTTGCCGTCGTCGAAGCGCCGGGTCGGGTCGTTGTCCAGCGGGTGCGAGTCCCGGAAGACCCGCCGGGCGTACGGGTCGGCACGGTCCAGCAGCGGATCGTCGCGGTCGACGACCCACAGCTCCGAGTCCGCCGTGGACGAGAAGACGTCCCGGCCGCTCACCGCGCCGCTGCCCGCGCGTACGCGCAGTCGGGCACCCTCGTGCCGCTCCCACCAGCGCTGCGCATCGGTGAGCTCGACCGGAGGCGCCGCGTTGGTCACCGTGACCGTCGTGTCCACGTCCAGGCCGGTGGCGATCCGGCGGACCAACGACGCGCCGGACAGCTGGGTGAAGTTGTAGTACTCCGACACCCGGGCCCGGAGCACCACCTCGTCGCCGACCGTCGGGACGTAGCCGCCGACCAGGGAGGTGAACGCGCCCATGAAGACGAAGATGCCGTCGGAGCTGGTCGGGTCGCCGTCGGTGTCGCCGCTGCGGCTCTGCAGGAAGAATCCGTTCTGCTCCGCCCCGGCCGACGTCCGGGCCAGCGTCCGCTGGGTGATCACGCCCCGGACGTCGTATATCGTGCTGCTCGTGCCGTTGCCGCTCGCCGGTGCGAGCGGTGAGCGGTCGGCGGGGCCGGCCTCGGCGTCGGTGGTCGGGCCCTGCACCTCGCCGACGGTCAGTTCCCGGGTCACCTGCACGGCCAGCGCGCAGGTGGCGGTGTCACCGCCCGCGTCGGTCGCGGTCACGGTCACGGTGTACGCCCCGGCGGTGAGGTCGGCGCTCACGCTGACCGTGGCGCGGGCCGTGCCACCCGCCTCGCCGGCCGGGGTGAACGCGGTACGGGTGATCGAGCCGCTGGCCGGGGCCGGGCTGACCTCGGTCACCGCCAGGTCGACGATCGTGTCGTCCGGGTCAGTGGCGGTGATCTCCCGACTCGTCGCCGTCCCCGACGCGGTGACCAGTGGTCCGCCGCAGGTCACCGTCGCCGGGACGTCGACCGGTCCACCGCCGTCCACGGTGTGCGAGCCGAGCCCGTCGAAGGTGTCGACCGGCAGCCCGGCCCACTGCGCGGCGGGGTCGAACGCGTCCGACGGGTCGGTGTCGCCCGCCGTCACCGAGGGCAGCCGGCGCAGCGTGTTGTCCGCCGTGCTGGCCGTGCCCGTGCCCCACTCGGTGCCCGGGTCAACGCCCACCTGACCGATCGAGTCGAGCACGGTGGTGCCGCGGCGGAGCACGATCGCGTCGTCGCCGTTGAACAGACTCGCACCGGTGGTCTGGTCGGCCTGGGCGAGGATGGCCGCTGCGGCCGAGGCGCTGGCGAACACGAAAGCGTCCCCGGCGGCGACGGTCCCGGTCAGCGCGATCGTGGTCGCCGTGGTGGAACCGTTGAAGTAGAGCTGGAGCTGGTAGCCGCCCGCGGTGAGGTCGACGGGAGCGCCGGTGCCGTTGAACAGCTCGATCGCCTTGTTGTTCGACGAGCCTTCGACGTACTCGGAGATGAAGAGGTCGGTGGGCGCAGCGCTGGCCGCGGTGGGCGTGACGCCGAGGGCCGTGACGGTCACTGCGGCGGTGGCGATCGCGAGCGCGGCTGTCGTGCGGCGCGGGCGCATAGGGCCTCCACGATGGGTGGACGGGGTCAACGCACGTTAAGGGGCGCTGCTGTCCACCGTCCATCCCCTAGTGGACACTTTCGTGAATTTCCTCAGCGTGGCGGATCGAGGCGGTGCACCAGCTCAGCGACGTCGACGCTGTATTCGCACCAGTCCCGGTCGGGCCGGTAGCCCAGCTCCGCGTTGACCTTGAGCAGCGCCTCGTTGGCCTGCGCGTTCCAGGTCTGTACCTCGATCAGCTCCGGCTCGGCGGAGCGCAGCTCCAGCAGCATCCGAGCCTTGAGCGCCCGGTCGATGCCGTAACCCCGGTGCTCCTGCGCGACGATCGTGTCGTACTGGTCGGCGCGGGTCGGGTGCTGCGCTGGCACCACCACCTCGGTCAGCCCGGCCACCTCACCGCTCTGCTCGTGCCGGGCCAGCACGATGTACGGCTTCATGCCGCGCCGGTGCAGGGTGTCGAGGCTGTCCCGCAGGCGCTCCGGGTCGTAGGAGCTGGGACGTAGCTCGCCGTCGTCGACGTCACGCACCTCGGCCTTGGCCCGCGCGTACGACTCGATCAGGTCGTCCGGTGGGCCGCCCGGGTAGAACCCCAGCTGGTAGCCGGCGCCGATCCCGGTGGCCATCTCGGTCAACTCGGCCCAGTCCACCGAGGTCAGGTCGAGTACGCTGCGCGTCTCCACGTACTCCCGGGTGAAGCCGAGCGACTCGTAGAACGCCACCGCCGGCGTGTCGCCGACCACCTCGACCCCGATCGACCGGAAGCCCTCCTGGTAGACCCGGCGGGCCGCGCGCAGGACCAGGTCGCGGCCGAGGCCGCTGCGTCGCGCCGAGGGGTGCACCAGCACCTCGAGCACCCCGATGTCACCGAGCAGGAGCACGTGGACCTGCCCGAGGACGGCACCGACCTCGGCCGCGGCGCTCGGCTCGGCCTGGGCGAGCCAGGAGATCCGCCGCTCACCGGGCATCACCTCGGCCAGATACTCCCGCAGAGAGGTCTCCCGCCACGGCGGGTCCTGCGGCAGGTCGGCCGCCAGCACCGCGTTCAGCGTGGTCAACAGCGACGCGATCTCGGCGGAGGACGCGGTCCTGGGGTCCCACTCGCGCACCATCACCTGTCTAGCTTGCCGCTAACGGCTGCCCGGCGGAAGTGCCCGGTCCTCCAATGTACGCGGACGATCACATTACGGGCGGCTGGCCCGTCCGTACCGGTCAGCGGTGTCGTAGACGGCCTTGGCGTACCGCCGCACGTCGTTGTACGACAGGATCGCGTTCCACCAGTCGCCGGGGATGCTGAGGTTGCGGCCACCCTTGCAGAGGTAGTTGCCGGCCGCCAGCGCGGCGTCGTCCAGGTCGTGCGGGTCCTTGACCCCGTCCTGGTCGGCGTCGGCGCCGATCTCCTGCCAGGTCGTCGGGATGAACTGCATCGGCCCGATCGCCCGGTCGTAGGTGCTGTCGTTGTCGAGCGCCCCGCGGTCGGTGTCGATGATCCGCATCCGGCCGCCGTTACCGTCCAGCGGCAGCCCGATGATCTGGGGCAGGGCCTTGCCGTCGGACCCCAACCGCGCGCCGTTGGCCGAACCGTGCCCGGACTCGACCTGACCGATCGCGGCCAACGTCGTCCAGCTCAAGGCGCAGCTCCGGTTGGTCTGGGCGAGCATCAGCTCCGCGTACCCGTACGCCTGCATGGCGGCCGGCGGGATGCCCACCCTGGCACCGACCTGCTGCGCCCAACTGGCCAGGGCGTCCGACGGACGACCGCCGAGGGTGGGCGCGACGGCCGGCCCGGTCGGCATGCCACCGGTCGGGAACGCCCCGGTGGGTAGCGCGCCGGTCGGCACCGCGCCCGTCGGCACAGCCCCGCTGGGCAGCGGACCGGTCGGCCGTGGGTCGAGCGGCAGCGCAGGTGGCACGGCCACGCTCGGCGCGGCCGTGGCGTCGACGGCCACCGGCTTGGACCCGCGGATGGTCGCCGGGACGAGCAGCGCTCCCGCGGCGGCGGTCGCCGCGACCAGGGCCAGCAGGAAGACCCCGGGGACGGTGAGCCGACCGCTGGGTCGGCGGGACCACTCCCGGGTCGCCCGGGCGGCGGTCACCGCGGCCTGGCGTGGCGGTGGCAGACGCACGGCGTGCGCGAACGGCACGCGCCGCCGGCGACCAGGCGTGATCACCGGTACGACGGCGACGCCGTCCACCTTGGTCGCCGTCAGGTCGGTGGGGCTGGCGCCCGCCGCGACTGTCCCGTCGCCGGTGTCGGCAGTGGGGACGTCCGCGGTGACGGCGTCGGCCGTCGGGGCGGCCGGCGGTGTGGTGGTGTCCGGGGCGGGCTCCGCTGCGGCGCTGTCGCGGGTGGCGGCATCGTCCGGTTGGTCGCCGGTGGCGGCATCGTCCGGCTGGTCAATGGCCGGGGCGTCGCCGTTCGCGGGGTCGGCAGTCGTGGTGGCGTCGGCTGGCGTCGGTGTCGCCGTCTTCGATTCGGTCGTGCCGCCGCGCAGCCAGGGCCGGCGCGGGCGAGGGATTGCCGCGGACACCGGATCGGGCGCGGCGCCCGACTCTGCCAGCGGCCCGTCCAGCGGCGCGGCCGGTCGAAGCGGTTGCACACGCGTCTTGTCCTCGCCGTCCACCACCCGTCGAGTATCACTCATGTCCCGACAGGCGTCAGGTCCACGTACCCTGGTGGCATGCCCCGGTACGAGTTCCGCTGCCGCGCCTGCGGCGACACTTTCGAGGTCAACCGCCCGATGGCGCAGGCCGGAGCGCCGGCCACCTGCCCGCAGGGTCACGCCGACACGGTCAAGCTGCTCTCGGCGGTGTCGGTCACCGGTCGCGGCGCCGGTGGCACGCCGACGCCGGCCGGCGGCGGTTGCTGTGGTGGTGCCTGCGGCTGCTGATCCGGCGGTTTCGGCGGCAGACTCGTGGATCGGCCTTGCCGGGACTGGGTTCGAGTGGCACCTTGAGGCGGCACCTGCCCGGCCGTTCTCACGATGCGTGACCGCTCGGACTCAGGCAGCATGAACCCGACGTCACGGGCGGAGGTTCCTCGCATGTCGCCACGGATCCAGCTCCCGAGCGGTTGGGTGACCTTCGTGTTCACCGACATCGAGGGCTCGACCCGGCTGGCTCAGTTGCTCGGCGCGGACTACCGCCCGGTGCTCGCCGAGCATCGGCGGTTGCTGCGTCGCACCCTGGCCGCCACCGGTGGTGCCGAACTGTTGACCGAAGGCGACTCGTTCTTCCTGGCCTTCGACGACGCGGCGGCGGCACTGACGGCCTGCCTGACCGCCCAGCGGGCGCTGGCGAACCACGACTGGCCGACCGAGGAGGCCGCACCCCGGGTGCGGATGGGCCTGCACACCGGCTACGCCGAGCCCCGCGACGGGGAGTACGCCAGTCCCGAGGTGCACCGGGCCGCGCGGGTGGCGGCGGCCGCACACGGCGGCCAGGTGCTGTGTTCGGCGTCGACGGCCCGCCGGGCCGACCCGCTGCCACCGGGCGCCACCCTGCTGGACCTGGGCCTGCACCGGTTGCGTGGCTTCGACGACCGGGAGCGGCTGTTCCAACTTGTCGCCCCCGGCCTGGAGCGGCAGTTCCCCCGCCCGCGTACCGCCGACGCGGTGGCGCACAACCTGCCCACCCAGGTGACCTCGTTCGTCGGGCGTCAGGTCGAGCGCGCCGAGCTGAGTCAACTGGTCGAGCGGTACCGGCTGGTGACGGTGCTGGGCGCGGGCGGCGCGGGCAAGACCCGACTCGCCGTGGAGTTGGCCGCTGGAGTTGTCGAGACGTACCCCGACGGGGTCTGGTTCGTCGACATCGCCTCGGTGACCGACCCGGGGTTGGTGGCTTTCGCGATCGCCGCGGTCCTGGGGCTGCGGCCCGAGCCGGGTCGCCCGATGCTGGACACGCTCGTCGAGTACGCGGCGGCTCGGCGGATGCTGGTCGTGCTGGACACCTGTGACACGCAACCGGCGGCCTGCGGCGAGGTCATCTCGCGGCTGCTCTCCGGCGGGGGCGGCGTGCGGGTGCTGGCGACCAGTCGCGAGTCGTTCAGCCTGCCCGGCGAGGTGGTGTGGCGCATCCCGCCGCTCTCGGTCGACAGGCGCGCCGACGGCGCGGAGAGCGACGCGGTGGCGCTGCTGCTGGATCGTACGGCGGCGGCGCGTGGCGGCCGGCAGCCGGAGCCCGCCGAGTCGGCCGATCTGCGGCGGGTGGTGCGGCGGTTGGACGGGCTGCCGCTCGCCATCGAGTTGGCGGCCGCCCGGCTGCGGGTGCTCTCCGTGGGTCAGCTCGCCGAGCGGCTGGACGACGTCCTCGGCACGCTGGACGCCGGTCGGGAGGACCCGGAGCCACCGCCGGTGGAGCGGGGCTGGTCCGGCAACCAACAGGACACCGTGGACCTGGTCGCGGCGGCGATCGGTACACCGCCGCCCACCGCGGCGAGCAGGGCCGTGCAGCGGTCGGCCACCGAACGCCACCTGACCATGCAGGCCACCGTGACCTGGTCGTACCGGACGTTGGGGCCGCGGGCCGCGCGGCTGCTGCGCTGGATGGCGGTCTTCGCCGGGCCGGTGGACCTGCCCACCGTCGAGTGGCTGCAGGGCGACGACCCGCTGGATCCACTGTCGGTGCTGGTGGACAAGTCGATGGTGTTGGCCGAGCCGCGTGCCGCCGGCAGCTCGTACCGGATGCTCGACCCGATCCGGGCGTACGCGGCGCGGCGGCTGGCCGAGGCGGGGGAGGAGCAGGCCGCCCGGGACCGGCATGCGGCGTGGTCCGCGCACGCGCTGGAGCGGGCCCACCTG
Source organism: Micromonospora sp. NPDC005172 (assembly GCF_040608555.1). Classification (NCBI taxonomy): domain Bacteria; kingdom Bacillati; phylum Actinomycetota; class Actinomycetes; order Micromonosporales; family Micromonosporaceae; genus Micromonospora; species Micromonospora sp. NPDC005172. The sequence continues at coordinate 39,464 of NZ_JBEXIL010000025.1, read as the reverse complement.
GGGCCGGACGGGCGGCCGGTGACGCTGTCGCTCTACACCCTCGATCCGCTGGCCGACGAGCTGCGGGCCGCCCTGCGATGGTGTGCCACCGGCGGCAGCGCCCGCGCCGGTCTCCGTCTGGCGGGCGGGCTGGACCAGTGGTGGCGCGAGCGCGGGCTGGCGCGGGAGGGCCGGCTCTGGCTGTTCCGGCTGTACGGGCGGATCGCCGAGACCGGCGAGCGGATTCCGGACGCGGAGCTGGCGGCGGCGTACCACATGCACTCGCTGCACGCCGGCGCCGACGGCGAGTTCGCGGAGGAACTGCGCTACTCGCAGCGGGCGGAGGCCGCCGCCCGGCAGGCCGGTGACGCTGGTCTGCTGGCCCGGGTGCTCGCCGGCCGGGCCGCGCCCCTGGTGGACATGGGTCAGTTCTTCGAGGCCGAGCGGGTCTGTCGGGAGGTCATCGACTGGGCGCACGGGCAGGAGGTGGTCGGCGAGGCGCTGTTCGCGGTCTTCAGCCTTGCCGAGCTGCTGTGGCGGCGGGGCGCGCTGGGGGAGGCGGCGGACCTGCTGGGAGCGGCCCGTCCGGTGGAGGCCGCCCGTCCGATCGAGCGGGGTCGGCGTTCGGTGGACATGCTGCTCGGGATGGTCGCCCTGGCCCGGGGTGACGTGATCGCCGCGCACGAGCACCTGCTGGTGGCACTGCGCTCACGGATGGGGCACGGCTACCACGGCCGGGCCTGCGACACCCTGAACGCCATCGCCGTGCGGTGTGCCCTCGGCGGGGACCGGGTGACGGCCGCGCGGCTGTTCGGCGCGGCGCAGGCCACCCGGGCTAGCATGCGGGCGACCCCGGGCATCTACGGCGGCTACTGGGTTGACCAGCAGGCCGAGCTGCGTTCGCTGATGGGCGACGTGGCGTTCGACGACGCGTACGCCGAGGGTGCCGAGCTGAGCCTGGACGAGGCGGTGGCGCTCGCACTCGACGTGGAACATCCGGATCTGGCAGCGGACTCGACCCGCTTCAGCACCGAACTGTCCCAACCCACCCAGTCCCAACACCCAGCAACAAAAACCGAACACGCCTAACCCCGCCCCTCTGGTGGGTCGATCATGAAGTTATTGCCACGACACGCCGCGCGGACGGGCAATAACTTCATGATCAACGGGGTCGAGTTGGGTGGGGTTAGGTGCGGGCTTGGGCTTCGGCTTGGGCCTTCAGGCGGGTGGCTCGGTCTATGTCGGCCTGCTGGACTGCGGCTACCGAGCCGAAGATGTGGACCGCCTGGTAGTACGTCCAGGCCAGGCTGTAGCAGGCCGGGCGGACGACGGTGTTGTACGTGGCGCAGACCCGCTTCAGGTCCGCGTAGAAGGCGCTGTCCAGGCGGGCCTTGTTGGCGGAGAACTGGCCGACGGCCTTGTAGTTGCGGTAGCCGAAGTCGTGCCGGTAGCAGCCCAGGTTGAAGGTGAAGCCGAGCGGGTTGTCCGGGCTGGACGAGCAGTAGTCGGTGGACCAGACGAAGTTGTACTCGGCCCAGGGCGCCCGGTTGACGCGAGCGCTGTTCCAGGAGTTGTAGCTGGACGCGCTGGTCTGGGTCCAGCTCGACAGCACGGACAGCTTCTGTGCGGGGGTGACGGCGGCGGCGGGGGAGGCGATGGCGAGGGTGGCGAGCAGCGCGAGCGCGCCCGAGGTGAACAGGGTGGCGAGACGTCGGGGCACGGGTTACCTCCGCGGGGTCTGCGGTGGGACGGAAGTTACCGGCGGGTCACCGGATGTCGACAAGTTTCGATCAACTGATCAGCTTGCCGGTATGTGCCGCGCGAACTATCGGTGACATACGCCGAAACAGACGAATGCCCCGGGCGCGCGGGCACCCGGGGCATTCGGCGGAGCTGGTCAGCGCAGGAGGAAGGCGAGCGGGCCGGCCGGGCTCTCGTTGGCCGTCCGGTCCAGCGCGGTCAGCCGGTACGTGTAGCGCCGACCGGGCTCGACCGACGTGTCCACCCAGGACCTGGTGTCGCCGGGGGTGGCCCGGACGGTGTCGACCAGGTGGGTAGCGTCGGAGGTGGCGCACTGCCCGGGCAGCGTGGTGCCGTCGAACCGGTAGATCGCGTACGACGTGGCCGTGCCGAGTGGACCCCTGCCGTCGGCGGGCTGACGCCAGGTCAGCCGCACTCCGTCGGCCTCCCGGGTGACCCTGGTGACGACCGGCGGGAGCAGCGGCTTCGCCGGCAGGTGCGGCATGGTCGGCACGAGGGCCGGACGCGAGTAGTGCTCGGCCGCGTAGATGTCGGTGGCGCCGAGCCGGTTGGCCCGCACCTGGACGGCCGAGAAGTGCACGTTGCCCTGCACCTCGGGGTACGACCGGTTGAGTGTCAGGTGGTCGGACAGCTCACGCGGGTTCTGCCAGTACGGCCCGTACGCCTCATCGCCGCTCTTGTAGTCGGCCTGGCCGATGTAGAGCTGCACCCGGGTGCCGCGTACCGTCTCGGCCCACCACGGCACGAGTCGCGCGTAGTCGGCCGCCGGGTACTGGCCGATGTACCAGTAGAGCTGCGGCACGACGTAGTCGATCCACTCCTCTTTGATCCACTTGCGGGTGTCGGCCGAGATGATGTCGTACGACTGGCTGCCGGTGGTGTCCGAGCCGAGCGGGTCCGCGGTCCTGTTACGCCAGATGCCGAAGGGGCTGACACCGAACTTCACCCACGGCTTCGCCGCCTTGATCCTGCCGTTCATCTCCTGGATGAGCAGGTTGATGTTGTCCCGCCGCCAGTCGGCCCGGTCGGTGAAGCCCCGGTTGTACGCCGCGAACGTGGCGTCGTCGGGCACCTGGTAAGTGCCGCTGGGGTAGGGGTAGAAGTAGTCGTCGAAGTGGACGCCGTCGATGTCGTACTTCGTGACCGCGTCCATCATCGCGGTCTGGACGAACTCGCGGACCTCGGGAATTCCGGGGTTGTAGTAGAGCCGGCTGCCGGCCACGCCGGCCGGCGGGTAGGCGAAGGTCCAGTCGGGGTGCTGCCGGGCAGGGTGCCCGGGGGCGAGCTGGCTGAGGTCGGCGCCGGCGCCACCGGGGGCCGGCATGGAGACACGGTACGGGTTGAACCAGGCGTGGAATTCGAGGTTGCGCCTGTGCGACTCGTCGACCAGGAAGGCCAGCGGGTCCCAGCCGGGGTCCTGGCCGCGCACGCCGGTCAGGTACTCCGACCACGGCTCGTACGGCGAGGGCCAGAGCGCGTCGGCGGTGGGCCGGACCTGTACGACCACGGCGTTGTGGTTGAGTCGTTCGGCCAGGTCGAGCAGTTTCCGGTACTCGGCCTGCTGGGCGGCGATCCGGTCCGGGCTGGTCTGGGACGCCTTGCTGGGCCAGTCGATGTTGACCACCGACGAGATCCACATCGCCCGGAACTGCCGCTTGGGGGTGGCCGGGTCCGTGGCGCAGGTGGTGGTGCCGGTGGTGTCGACCGCGCTGGGGGTGGCGTTCGCGGGGGTGACGGCGACGAACGTGCCGAGGAGGGCTGTGACCAGCCCGGCGACTCCGAGTCGGGTGGCTTTCATGCGGTGTGTCCCTTCGGTGGGGCTCCCGGATGTTTGCACGGTGCGCGGCAAGATTCGCCGCTGATATCCACGTTCCTGGTAGGAAATTTTCACACTCTGGGCATCGCCGCAAGAGTTCGTGGTTGACCAATCCCTCCGCTGGGTAGCAACGCCGGTCACCGACCGCCACCGTGGTGGTCGCACGGTGGGAGGGGTGAGCGCATGTCCGTGCTGCGAACCAAACCGATCAAGGACGTCATAGCCCAGGGCGACGCCGACGGCAGCGACGGCGGGTTAGGGCTGAAGAGACGGCTCGGTGCCCTCGACCTCACCGGCTTCGGCATCGGCATCGTGATCGGCACCGGCATCTTCACGCTCACCGGCATCGAGGCGCGCGACAGCGCCGGACCGGGTGTGGTGATCTCCTTCGCCATCGCCGGCGTGGTGGCCCTGCTCGCCGCCCTCTGCTACGCCGAGCTGGCCTCCAGCGTGCCGACCGCCGGCAGCGCCTACACCTACGCGTACGCGACGATGGGCGAGATCGTCGCCTGGATCATCGGCTGGGACCTGCTCCTGGAGTTCGCGCTCGGCGCGGCCGTGGTGGCCCGCGGCTGGTCCGGCTACCTGGCCGAACTGCTCGACCTGCCGACCCGGTGGTTCGGCGAGGAGGGCAGCGTCGTCAACGTGGGCGCCATCGCCATCGTGCTGATCCTGGGCGTCGTCGCGATCGTCGGCATCCGGGAATCCGCCCGGATCACCAACCTGCTGGTGCTGGTCAAGGTGGCGATCTGTGTCTTCGTGGTGGTCGCCGGCCTGTTCTTCGTCAAGGCCGCCAACCTCACCCCGTTCATCCCGCCGGCCGAGCCCGCCGGCAGTGGCGACGACGGCATCAAGCAGCCGGTGACGCAGGCGCTCTTCGGGTTGGAGCCATCGGTCTTCGGCTTCGTCGGGGTTCTCAGCGCCGCAGCGGTGGTCTTCTTCGCGTACACCGGCTTCGAGGCCGTCGCCAACCTGGGCGAGGAGACGCGCAAGCCCAAGCGGGACCTCACCCTGGGCCTGCTCGGCACGCTGCTGATCTCCACCGTGCTCTACATCGGCGTCTCGTTGGTGGTCGTCGGCATGGTGCCGTACACCGAGATCGACAGGGGTGCCCCGATCGCCTCGGCGTTCGAGTCGGTCGGCGCCGGCTGGGCGGCGACGCTCGTCTCCATCGCCGCGGTCGCCGGCCTGACCAGCGTCATCCTGGTCGACCTGGTGGCGATGGGCCGGATCGGCTTCGCCATCGCCCGGGACGGCCTGATCCCGCCCTCGATCGCGGCCGTGCACCCGCGCTGGGGCACCCCGTACCGGATCTCCGCGATCATGACGGTGGCGGTCGCGCTGCTGGCCGGCTTCCTGCCGCTCTCCGCCCTGGCCGACCTGGTCAGCATCGGCGCGCTCTGCGCGTTCGTGCTGGTCTCGATCGCGGTGCCGATCCTGCGCCGCAAGCGCCCGGACCTGGAGCGGCCGTTCCGGGTGCCGTTCTCGCCCGTGCTGCCGATCGTGTCCGCGCTGGCCTGCTTCTACCTGATGCTCAACCTGTCGGTGGAGACCTGGCTGCGGTTCCTCGCCTGGATGCTGCTCGGCGCGGTCATCTACTTCGGCTACGGCTACCGCCGCAACCGGCTGGCCCAGCACGAGCCCGCCGTCGCCCCGGCGCCACGCGAGCCGAGCGCCTGACCCCCTCCGCACACCACGAAGGCCCCCGCCACGCGGGGGCCTTCGTGCGTGCCGGACCACTTCTGCAACGTTGTAGAGCGGGGTAGGGTGCGCTGGGTTACATCGGGGAGGTTGCGGGGTGCGACACAGGCTCAAGGACGTGGCCGAGCGGGCCGGCGTCTCGGTGAAGACCGTCTCGAACGTGGTGAACGGCTACGTGCACGTACGCCCGGACACCCGGGCCCGTGTCGAGGAGGCCATCGCCGAGCTGAACTACCGGCCCAACCTCTCCGCCCGTCACCTGCGCAAGGGGCGTACCGGGGTGATCGCCCTGGCCGTGCCGGAACTGGACATCCCGTACTTCGCCGAACTCGCCCGCCACGTCGTCACCGCCGCCGCCGAGTACGGCTGGACCGTGCTCATCGACCAGACCGGTGGGCGGCGTGAGCAGGAGCGAGTGGTCGCCTCCGGCATCAGCGACCACCTGATCGACGGGCTCATCTTCAGCCCGCTGGCGCTCACGGCCGAGGACCTGGCCAGCCTCGACGGCACCCCGATGGTGCTACTCGGCGAGCGTGTCGACCACGGGCCCGCCGACCGCGTGGTGATCGACAACGTCACCGCCGCCCGGGAGATCACCGAGCACCTGATCCAGCTCGGCCACCGCCGGATCGCCGCGATCGGCTCGCAGCGCACCGACGAGGGTGCCAGCGCCCGCCTGCGTCTGGCCGGCTACGTCGAGGCGCTGCGCGCCGCCGGCCTGGCCTACGACGAAACCCTCGTGGCGCCCGCGACGGCCTGGCACCGCGCCGACGGCGCGGCCGCGATGCGCGGCCTGCTCACCACGGGGGTACGCCCCGACGCCGTCTTCTGCTTCAACGACACGTTGGCCCTGGGCGCCCTGCGTGCCCTGCACGAGGCCGGCCTGCGCGTGCCCGAGGACGTGGCGGTGGTCGGCTTCGACGACATCGAGGACGGCCGGTTCTCGGTCCCCACGCTGAGCACCGTCGCCCCGGACAAGGAGCAGATCGCCCGGCTGGCCGTCGAACTCCTCGCCAGTCGCCTGGACGGTGACCGCAGCGCCCCCGCCCGGGCGCTCAAGGCGCCCTACCACCTGGAACTACGCGAATCCACCAGGGCCTAGTCGAAGAAGCGGGCCAGGTGGGAGTTCGGGGCCGGCTCGGCATCCGCCGGGAGGGGCGTCAGGTCGGCGAAGATCGACGCGCCGTCGCACCCGGCGTGCAGCGGGTACCACCGGGGGGTGCCCGGTGGCCGGAGCTGACAGATCCCCTTGAACGTCTGCACGTCCATCAGGCGGACGTGGGTCGGGTCGGCCACCGCGTTGACGTGGCCCCACCAGGGGCTCATGACGTGCAGGACACCACCCGGTCGGAGCACCCGGTGACACTCGTCGACCAGGGGCAGGAAGTCGATCAGGTGCTCCAGGATGTGCACCGCGAACAGGACGTCCACCGAGTTGTCGGCCAGCGGCAGCGAACCGGAGAGGTCCGCCACCGCGTCGACCCCCGGCGCGGGGTAGATGTCCAGCCCGAGGTTGCCCGACCACTGCTTGGTCGGGCCGCACCCGAGGTCCACCACCACCGGTGCCCGTCCGCCGACGCCGACCTTGCACCAGACGCCGTAGACGCCGGCCAGCCGCCCCACCAGTTCCCGTACCCGCCGGAGGTCCGCGGGCTCGGCGACCTCCCCGCTCAGGTGGGCGACCCCTCGGTCGAACCGCACCTCGACCGCGAGGTCGCGCAGGCGGTCGTCGTGCCGGACGTGGTCCGCCCACGCGAGCGCGAGGGACTCGTCGATCAACCGCAGCCGTTCGGCCGAGGGCGGAGTCTGTGCCAAAGCGACCATTCGGGCCACCTCCCGCCGCGCGTTACCCGCCTACGCGCCCGGTATTCCCCTTCTCGCCGTCGCGCGACTGCCGACGGGCGTGTCGGCACCTCCGAGGCACCTGCCTGTTGAGCGTGATGACTGTGCGGCATCTTGATGCCGCACAGTCATCACGCTCACTGGAGTGCGCGGTCCGGTCCGGGCTCGCGCTCCGGCTCGGGCGTGCCGTGCAGGTCAGCCCGACAGCGTGCGACGACCGCCTCGCATCCGTTGGCGGGGCGGGGGGTCGGCCGGCTTCGGCCGCTTGAGGTGGTACCGGTGCAGTTCGTGGTTGCCGGGCAGGGACGGGTCCTCGCTCATCGCGACCAGTTCCCAGCCCTGGTCGCCGGCCCGGTTGAGGTGGGCCAGCGCGGTGTCGCCGTACGGCGTCACGTCCACCATCGAGCCGTCCGGGCCGTACCAGACGAAGACGACCTCCCAGCCGAGGTCGTTGGTCGCTGCCTGGCGGCGGCGGACCAGCAGGGCGTACTCCCACTTGAGCATGGCGTCATTCTCACCCCGCGCCGGCCTGCGGACCGGCATCAATCCTCGGCGATCCGCCCGCCGTCGACCCGCAGCCGCCGGTTGGTCTCGATGGCGGCCAGCATCCGCCGGTCATGGGTGACCAGCAGCAGCGTTCCGGGGTAGCTGGCCAGCGCCGATTCGAGCTGTTCGATGGCGGGAAGGTCGAGGTGGTTGGTGGGCTCGTCCAGCACCAGCAGGTTGACCCCGCGCCCCTGTAGCAGGGCCAGCGCCGCGCGCGTCCGCTCGCCCGGTGACAGGGTCGCCGCCGGCCGCGGAACGTGCGCCGCGCGCAGGCCGAACTTGGCCAGCAACGTCCGCGCGTCCGCCGGCGACATCTGCGGTACGGCGGCCTGGAACGCGTCGATCAGCGGTACGTCACCGAGGAACAGTCCTCGGGCCTGGTCCACCTCGCCGACCACCACGCCCGGCCCGAGCGATGCGGTGCCCTCGTCCAGCGGCAGCCGCCCCAGCAGCGCGGCCAGGAGGGTGGACTTTCCCGAGCCGTTCGCCCCGGTCAGCGCCACCCGGTCCGCCCAGTCGATCTGAAGGTTGACCGGCCCGAGGGTGAAACCTCCCCGGCGTACCACCGCATGTCGGAGCGTGGCCACGACGGCGCGGGCGCGGGGCGCGGCGGCGATCTCCATCCGCAGCTCCCACTCCTTGCGGGGCTCCTCGACCACCTCAAGGCGTTCGATCAGCCGATCGGTCTGCTTGGCCTTGGCGGCCTGCTTCTCGCTCGACTCGGCTCGCAACTTGCGGCCGATCTTGTCGTTGTCCGTGGCCTTGCGGCGGGCGTTCTTCACGCCCTTCTCCATCCAGCCCCGCTGAGTGCGGGCCCGCGCCTCCAGGCCCGCCTTCGTGTCGGCGTACTCCTCGAAGTCCGCGCGGGCGTGCCGCCGCGTGACCTCGCGCTCCTCCAGATAGGCCGCGTAGCCGCCGCCGTAGTGGTTGACCTGCTGCTGCGGCAGGTCCAGCTCCACCACCCGGGTCACCGTGCGGGTCAGGAACTCCCGGTCGTGGCTGACCAGCACCGTGCCGGCCCGCAGCCCGGTGACGAACTCCTCCAGCCGCTCCAACCCGGCCAGGTCCAGGTCGTTCGTCGGCTCGTCGAGCAGGAACAGGTCGTACCGGCTGAGCAGCAGCGACGCCAGCCCGGCCCGGGCCGCCTGGCCGCCGGAGAGGCCGGTCATCGGGTGGTCCAGGTCGACCGCGAGTCCCAGGTCGGCGCTCACCTGCTCGGCGCGTTCGTCCAGGTCCGCGCCGCCGAGGGCGAGCCAGCGCTCCAACGCGTCGCCGTACGCGTCGTCGGCGCCGGCCGCTCCCGCGGTGAGCGCCTCGGTCGCCGCGTCCAGCGCCGCCTGCGCGGCGATCACCCCGGTCCGGCGGGCCAGGAAGTCACGCACCGTCTCGCCCGGTCGCCGCTCCGGCTCCTGCGGCAGGTGCCCGACGCTCGCCGTGGGCGGACTGAGTCGCACGGTGCCGGCCTCGACCGGCAACAACCCGGCGAGGGTACGCAGCAGCGTCGACTTCCCGGCGCCGTTCGGCCCGACCAGGCCGACCACGTCGCCCGGGGCGACGACCAGGTCCAGTCCGGCGAAGAGTGGGCGGTCGCCGTGCCCGGCGGCCAGGTCCTTGACGATCATCGTGGCGCTCATCAGGACGGCAGCCTATCCGGCCGCCCGCATGAGACCGGTCCCCAGCGGGCAGACTCCATGACGTGGTGACCACACTGGCGATCGACTGCGGTGGCGGCGGCATCAAGGCGTCGGTCCTCGACGAGGCCGGCACGATGCGCGCCCGACCGTTGCGGGTGCCGACCCCGTACCCGCTGCCTCCCGTCCTGTTCGTGCGGACCCTGCTGGACCTCGGTGGGCGGCTGCCCACGGCCGACCGGCTGACCGTCGGTGTCCCCGGGATGATCCGGCACGGCGTGGTGGTGGCCACCCCGCACTACGTCACCCGCAGCGGACCCCGGTCCCGGGTCGATCCGGACCTGCTCGCCGAGTGGTCCGGCTGGGACGCGCGCGGTGCGCTTGCCGAGGCGTTCGGGGTGCCGGCGCTGGTGCTCAACGACGCTGAGGTGCATGGGGCCGGTGTGGTCGCGGGTACCGGTTGTGAACTGGTGTTGACGCTGGGGACGGGGCTGGGCAGCGCTCTCTTCGACGGGGGAGTCCTCGCGCCGCACCTGGAGCTGTCGCACGCGCCGGTGCGCTGGGGCACCACCTACGACACGTACGTGGGCGAGCCGGAGCGTCGCCGACTGGGCGACGCCTTCTGGTCCCGCCGCATCCGGCAGGTCGTGGACGGGCTGCGCCCGGTGTTCCGGTGGGACCGGCTCTACCTGGGCGGGGGCAACTCGCGGCTGATCCGACCGGAGCAGCTGGCCCGGATGGGCGACGACGTGGTGGTGGTGCCGAACACGGCCGGGATCGTCGGCGGTGTACGCGCCTGGGAGCTGTCCGCCGGGCGCCGGGACGCCCGAACCTGACCCTATTTCGACCGGGGGAACAGTCGCCAAACGCCGAGTGTTGTGCCAGCGTCGGAACAGGTGACGGCGCGACCCGAGGAGGTGGGCAGATGGATCTTCTGGCGGACTACCGACGGGCGACCATGTTCTTCGAAACCGGTGACCCGAGCGGAGCGGCCCGACTGCTGGAGCCGATCGTGGACGCCGAGCCCGGCAACGCGGCCGTCCGGCAGTTGCTGGCCCGGGCGTACTTCCAGTCGGCCCAGCTCAACCGGGCCGAGGAGCAGTTGCGGGAGCTGGTCGACCGGGACCCGAGCGACCACTACGCGCACCACGTGCTGGGCCGGACGCTGGAACGGCTCAACCGGCACACCGACGCGCTGCGGCACCTGCGGATCGCCGCGGCGATGTACGCGACCAACGACGACTACCGGATCGCCCTGCAACGGGTCGAGACCCGCGTGGGCGGCACGCGCTGAGCACGGAGCAGGCGGTGTACGAAGGGGCGGTCCCACGGGACCGCCCCTTCGTCGTCGCGCAGCCCTTCGTCGTCGGGCCGTCGGGCCCGGCGACACGCGTGCCTAGGATGGCGGACATGGGACCTGACCGGCCGGGGGCTGCGGCATGAAGCTCAAGCTGGACCTGCACGAGATCTTCAACAAGGGCCAGGATATCGACCGCGCCCTGCGCGGGATCATGGACGAGGCGGTCGCCAAGAAGGCCACCCTCGTCGAGATCATCCCGGGCAAGGGGTCGGGGCAGCTCAAGAAGCGTGTGCTGCGATTCCTCGACCAGAAGGACGTCAAGCAGCTCTACCACCGGGTGGAGAAGGACTCCAAGAACTTCGGCCGCCTCTTCGTCCACTTCCGCTGGAAGTAGCTCAAGCCGCCGAAGCGACCGCGTGTCACGACCCGCCGGTCTGAGCCTGCTTCAGCGGGCCGCGCAGCCAGCGATCGGCAGCGGCATGACTGCGGAGGCGAACTACGGGAAGGTCCGGACGCCGGGCCGCCAGGGCCTCGATGCGCGCGGCCGTCTGTGAATGCGTGTTCCACGCCCAGCGAACGATGTGCTCGGGGTCGGTGAACAGGGTCCAGAGCGGCGGCTCGACGTTACCGTTCCAGAGCCGCCGGCGTCGAAGACGACGGACGGCGGTCCGCCGGACGACCTGGCGCATAACGGTGATCTTCGGCAGATCCAGCCACACCAGCAGGTCCGCGAGATCGGCGAGGTGGGCGCGAATCGCCCTGTACTGCCACTCGGTCACCCAGGAGGGGCCGGCACTGAAGCGCCGTACGTCTTCTTCGAAGGAGGGACGTCTGGTCCACGAGGGCCCGTGGAAGAGGCCGTCGATCTCCACGTGCGGCGCCTGCAACGAGATGGCGATGCGGGAGGCGAGGGTCGTCTTTCCGGCACCCGAGGTACCGGCCACCAGCACGCGGCGCGGACGGCACGGCAGGGGATCGGCGGCGTCCAGGTGCGGCATGGCAATGAGGGTAGTTCGACCGGATCGGCGACCCGTATCGCTGGACGCCTTGGTGTTCCTCAAGGGCGGTCTCGATGAACAGGAGCGCTCCGTCAGCCCCATCGACGGTTGTGGCTACCGAATGGCGTTCAACGCGTCGCGGAAGTCGGCGGTGGCCTGCTCGCGGGGGTAGCGACGGTGAAGTTCGACGTCAACTTCACCGGCGACGAGCAGCAGCGAGGGCAGGGAGCGGCGCGTAGCGGCGAACGCCGCCACCCCCTCCTCGACGGCCCGGTCCAACTCGCCAGCGCGCAGGGCTGTGGCGGCGAGAGTGAGTCTGGCTTCGGCAATCCGCATGGGTGACCGCTCGGTGCCGTCCGATCCGGTGCCGAGACGCAGAACCTCGTTGGCGTAGTGCTCGGCGAGCGTGTCATGTTCGGCGAGGCGATAGGCGTCCATCGCGTAGAACAGCCATTTCCCGGGATCGACCTCGAAGTGGTTGTCGGGCCGGTCGGGCGAACCGAGGTCGTCGAGCAGCCGCCGACCCCGATCGAGCGCCGTTCGCGCGCCCTCAACGTCGCCGAGTCGTGCCAGCGCTTTGGCTTCCTGTGCGATCAGTTGCACCCCCACCCGCTGTCGACCGGCGGCTTCCTGCCCAGCTCGGGCGGCAGTCAACATCGCCCCGTGCCGGGACTGGGTGAGTGCGAACCACGCCGTCATCTCCCACGCCCAGCCGGTGATGCCGGCGTGACCGGCCTCCTCGCCGAGCTGATGAGCGGCAGTGCGGGTGGCCTCGGCGCTGGCGCGCATGCCGAGGTCGTATTCGACGCAGCCGATCAGCAGCGCGAGCCAGCCCGCGCACACCAACAGTTCACGGTGCTGCCGTAGCCCGGTGGGTCGCTGTAGCAGTCGGGCGACCTCGCGCAGCCAACCCTGACCTTCGGCGCGGAGTTCCCCGGCGTCGCGCCACCCGTACTGGCAGCACAGCTCGGTCACGGTCGCCCGCAACGTCTCGATGGTGGCGGGGGCGGTGTCGCTGGCGTGCATTCGATGTAGCAGCTCGACGGTCTCCGACGGCCGGGTGTCGGAGGCAGCGGCGATGTCCAGGGCGGCGCAGGCGATCAGCTCCCCACGAGCGGCCAGGACGTCGTCGATCCGACGGGCCAGATCCTCACCCGGTCGTCGTCGGCCGTTCTCAAGCCGTGAGAGGTGACCCTTGTCGGCGGGCAGCAGCTCGGCGAGAGCGGCCAGGCTGAGCCCGTGCGCTTCCCGCGCTGTCCGCATTCGGGCGCCGAATGTTGGCATGTCTCGCCCCTCCCGCCGGAGTTGCCAGGTTGCCGGTGCGCATTGGCAACGCGCAACCCGTCGACCGATGTGAGCGTACCGCCGCACGGTGTATCGGACGCGTACGCGCAGTGACGGTGGGAGGCGTGGTGGCAGTTTGGAAGCGGTTCAAGAGCTGGTGGAGCAGGCGGAGTCAGGTCCAACTGGACGTGACCGGAGCAGCGACCTGTTACCCACAGCGGTTCGGCGCGTACGGGATCACGGTGGGGGACGGCAACCGCGACGGTGGGCGGGCGGCTCGGTGACGGCTGGAGAACGGCAGACTGCACGGGCCAATCGGGCTGAACGGTCGGTGTCAGCGCTCGATCGCCGGATGGACGGGGAGCACCTGCCACGCCGGCCGCAGTGGCACTGCCAGACATGTGCGGCAGACACGCCCTGGCCGTGCCATCCCGCGCGGGTGCGCCTGGCCGAGGCGTACGGGCGGGACCGCATCGGCCTTTCTATCTACGTCAGTGGACTGCTCTTCGTTATCGTCGTGGATCTGCCCGAGGTGGCGCCGGCAGGCGACGGGGTCATGTTCTACTCCGACTGGGCGCACGGTCACAGGCTGGCGGTGAGGAGGCCGCACACGGCCAGCGGGAGCACCGCGCTCAGGGTGCCCACCAGGGCCTGTCCCAGTCGGACAACTCGCATCAGCCGCCGGGCTTACCGGTCGGGGGCGGGGGACCTGCGGTGACGAGCCGGACCGTCGGTTTCAGCTCGGCGCAGAGCTTGCGGGGAAAGGCCGGAGCCGCCTTGAGGACCGCGTCGCACCCACCCGACGTGGTCCTGGCGACGGTCGACCATCCGGCCGGCTCGTTACGTAGGAAGTAGCGCCGTACGGCGGTGTTCACCTCGCATCCGGGGCGCGGCTCGACGCCGCACGACGTCGGGTCGTCCGGCACCGTCATGATCAGCCAGTTCCCGTCACAGGCTTCGACGTGGCCCTGCGAGTGGCGGGACACGTCCATTCCCCGTACGGCCGCACGCGTCCAGGTCGGATCGCAGCGGTCCTCCGGCGGCTTGCAGCCAAGGGTCTCGTCACACGGGCTGTACGCGCCGTTCTCCAGCGCCCACGTCTTCTGGTTGAGCGACAGCGAGCGGTCGCCGATCGGCTCCGCCGACGTGAGGGTCACCTCGGCGTTTGCGAAGGTCGGGCAGGCGCCGACGACGGCGGACCCGGCCGATTCCTCCACGATGTCGGCGAAGATGACGCCGTTCTCCTCGGTCTGGTTGTCGACCCGCACGTTGCGGGAGCAATCATCGCCACCAGCGAGCGCCTTGACCTGCACGGTCACCGTCCGGACACCCGGACCGGGCGTCACGCCGCTCACCTCGGCCTGGTGGGTGCCCCATTCGGCGGACGCGCTCGGTACGGCGTCTTCGGGCCGTGTCTGCGGCGCCGCACAGGCAGCCACTCCCGGCGCGATGGCAGTCAGCAGGCAGAGAGCGGTTGCGAGCCGGCGCATGACTGGCATCCTGCCCGACGGTGCCACGCTTTGCGGTCCCGGCCACGTGATCCACTCCAGTTCGGCGAACTGGGGGTATCCCCGCAGCAAGATGGCCCCAGTTCGACGATCTGGAGTCGATCATCCGGCGCGGAGGGCGGGCACGGCCGGCGGCCGAGGTGCGGGCTTGCGTGTGAGTCAGGCGTCGGTGCGGGAGGTGTGCGCGACCGGTCGCCGTGACCAGCACTGCGGGCGCTGCCGCACGGCCAGCTCCAGCGTGAGGTGGTCGGACTCGATCATTTCCCGGGCTATTCGACGCGCCATCTCCAGGCGGTCGACGTACGCGTCAAGATCGGTCGGGCCGGCGCCAGCCATAATCGAACTCCTCGTCCGCAATCGAACTAGTCGCATCATCTATCGGATCGAGAGCCATCACCATTCTCCGATCGGTGGATTCGATCCGCCGTACGGCTCTGCGTGTCGTACCCCCGGTTGGGCCGATGGTAACGGCACGTCCGCCACCCGGCCCGGGAACTGCCGAATGTGTGCACGAGATGCGTCGAGGTCAATGGTGGGGTGCGGATTTGCTGCCGGTGGCTACATTGCACGGTGCGCGGATCGGGGGGCGCGACCTGTCGGTGAGGGATCTTCGACACGAAAGGACCGCCGTGCGACAAGCGAGCAGAACCGATCCGTTGTTCGTGGCCGTCGAGTCCGACACGATCACCCGCGCGGACGTCGCCGGTCTCGTCGCCGGGCGGATCGCCGCCGTCCGGGTGCCGGGGCTGCTGTCCGCCGCCCGCTGCCACGCCGTCACCGCCGCGCTCGCCGACGCGGAGATGGACCGTTACGACGAGAGCCGTGTGTTCCCCGCCGTTGCCAAGTTCGGCCCGGCCATCAACGACCACCGCGATGGTGGTGACCTGCGCGAGGACTACTGGGAGGCCGCTGAGGCCGCCGAGAAGGGTTGGGCCACGCTGGGCCTGCCGGACGCGCCGCGCGAGTTGTGCCTGGCCGCGTTCCGGGCCGCCTGGCCGGACGTGTCACCCGGGCGGCGGCAGGGGCGTCAGATGCACGTCGGCATCGTCCGCGAGATCAACGCCGGCCTTCAGGTGCACTTCGACGACGCGGTCCGGGAGTACGCCGGTCGGCTGCTGGACGCCGAGGTGGTGGCCCAGTTGGCGTTCAACATCTACGTCCAGGTGCCGCCCGCCGGTGGCGAGACGGTGCTGTGGCGTCGCCGCTGGCAGCCGGACGACGAGGACCTGCGCATTCCCAGCGGGTACGGCTATTCAGAGGCGGTGGTCGACGGCGTCCAGTCGTTGACGTTGCGGCCGACGTTGGGAGAGGGATTCCTGTTCGACCCGCGCCACTACCACACGGTGCGTCCGGCAATGGACGGTCGGCGCATCTCCGTAGGATGTTTCGTCGGGCTCACCGACGATGGTCGACTGGCTCTCTGGTCGTAGTGAAGGGCGTTTCCCCATGGTGGACAGAAGTGACGTCGAGGCGGCCGCGGCGCGGGTCGAGGGGCGGGTCCGTGAGACGCCGGTCATCGCGGTCGACGGCGCTGACCTGGGCGTTCCCGGGCTGCTCAGCCTCAAGCTGGAGCTGCACCAGCACACCGGGTCGTTCAAGCCGCGCGGCGCGTTCAACCGGATGCTCCAGGGGTCGCTGCCGCCCGCCGGGGTGATCGCCGCGTCGGGGGGCAACCACGGTCTCGCGGTCGCGTACGCGGCCCGCTCGCTGGGCGTACCGGCTGAGGTCTTCGTGCCGGTCACCGCATCACCGGTGAAGGTGCAGCGGTTGGCCGGCCTGGGGGCGCAGGTGCGGCAGGTGGGCCAGCACTACGCCGAGGCGTTGGCGGCCAGCACCCAGCGGGCCGCCGAGACCGGGGCGCTCGTGGTGCACGCCTACGACCAGCCGGAGGTGGTGGCCGGTCAAGGCACCGTGGGGCGGGAGTTGGAGCGCCAGCTCGGGGCGGTGGACACCGTGCTGGTGGCGGTCGGCGGCGGTGGGCTGGTGTCGGGCATCGCGACCTGGTTCGACGGGTCGGTGCGTGTCGTCGCCGTCGAGCCGGAGCAGATCCCCACCCTGCACACCGCCCTGAAGGTGGGTCGGCCGGTCGACATCGAGGTGGGCGGTATCGCGACCGACTCGCTGGGCGCGCGCCGGATCGGCGAGATCGCCTTCGACACCGCCCGGCGCACCGGCGTGGTCCCGGTGCTGGTGCGCGACGACGACCTGGTGCGCGCACGTCGACTGCTCTGGTCGGAGCTGCGGATCGCCGCGGAGCTGGGTGGTGCCGCCGCGCTGGCCGCCCTGGTCGGCGGGGCGTACGTGCCGCAGGCGGGGGAGCGGGTCGCGGTGATCGTGTGCGGTGGCAACACCGATCCGAGCGACCTGGGCCCCTCCGCGCCGCACTGACAGCTCACTCGCCGTTGCGCAGGCGGCGCAGGGCATGTTCCACCTGGAGGGTGTCCAGGTGGAAGTCCCCGAGCAGCCGTCGGCGATCGGCCAGCAGTCGCTCGTACACGTCGATCGCCTCGTCGACCCGCCCGTCGAGCAGGAGCACCACGGCGAGGGTGGCCCGGATGGCGAGCACCTCGCTGCGGTCGGCGTGCCGGGGCTCCACGGTGGCCAGGGTGGCCCGCAGCTCGGCCTCCGCCTCGCCGAGGCGACTCTGCTCCTGCATGCACCGGGCCAGCGTGTGCCGAGCCTGCCAGGTCTCCGGCTGGTTCGACGGCCACAACCGGTACCGGACCTCCAGGATCGCGTGCAGCATCTCCTCCGCCTCGGGGGCGCGATGCTGGGCGAGGACGGCCAGCGCCAGGCTGTGCCGCACGACCATGGTGTCCCAGTGCTCGGGTCCGCGTACCTGGTCCTCCGCGGCGACGATCTGTCGCAGCTCCGACTCGGCCTCCGGCCACTGCCGTTGCGCCATGATCGCCTTGGTGAGCTTGTGCCGGCTGGCGAGGGTGTCGGGATCGTCGCTGCCCAGCACCTGGGTCCGGTCGGCGATGACGTCGCGGAGCACCCGGTCGGCCATCTCCGGCTGGTTGCGCTCCAGCCAGGTGCGGCCCAGCTCGTGCCGCAGCGCCAGCACCTGCGGCCGGTCCGGGTCGTGGTCGTACGCGGCGCAGCCCCGCACGATCGGTTCGAGGATGTCGAAGGCCGACCCGGGCAGGCCGACGGCGATGAGGTAGCGGGCGGTCAGCCTGGTCAACTCCAGTGCCCCGCGTACCGTTTCGGGGTCGTGCTTGTGTTTCTGCGGCACCAGGTATCCGCGGACGGCCTCGACCAGGTGCGGCACCAGTACGTCCCAGTTGGACCAGGCCGCCGAGTCGTCCGGATTCTGGCCCCCGGTGGCGGCGAGCAGCAGCTTCATGACGACGCTGTGGTACTCGGCGATCTGCTCGCGGACCTCGTCGCGGTCGCGGAACATCGCGTGCACCAGTGGGTGCAGCGACAGCACGTGCGCGAAGGCCGGGTCGGTGACGTCCTCCTGGACGTCGAAGTCGACCAGGGCGAGGTCGCCGATGCCCTCCAGCACCTTGACCCGCTGCCGGGCGGTCAGCCCTTCGAACAGGGGTGACCCGGCAAGGATGGCCGGCTTGAGGACCGCCTCGTAGGGAACCGGGGAGACGCTCAGGCAGGCCAGCACGTTGAGCAGGGGCCGGCTCTGTTCGAGCTGACGGCGGGCCAGCAGGTCCAGTGAGATGTCGTCGACCTCGCGGACGATCTCCAGACCGAGCGATTCGTCGAGGTCGACGTCGGCGGCGTCGCGCGGCGAGCGGAAACGCCGCTCCACCGCAGTGCGGTAGTCGGCGAAGGTGGTGATGGTGGAAGAGCCGCGCCAGACCGGACTGGCGTTGACCGAGCGGAGGTAGTTGCCGGCAGCGCGCAGGGCCAGGGGCAACCCGCCCAGTTCGCGCGCCAGTTCGCGGGCGTCGTCCAGGCCGCCGGCCTGCGCGCCGGCCCGGTCGATGAGCACCTGGGCCCCGGCGTCGGCGTCGAGCGGGCCCACCTGGTGCAGGGTCGACCAGGTGCCCCAGGTGGCGCGGTTGCCGTCCCGGGTGGTCACCAGGACCATGCCGTCCTCGGCCTCCGGCCTGCGCAGCCAGCCGGTGCCGTCGGCGAGCACCCCGTCGGTGGGGCCGAGCGTCGCGGGCTCGTCCGCGCTGTCGAAGATCAGCAGCCAGGGCTGCTGGGCCTGGTTGAGGTAGCGCCAGACCAGGTCGGTGGCACTGATCATGCCGGACCACGCCTGGTCGACCTGACTTTCCGACGCGCCGAGTTGACTGACGACCTCGCGCATCCCGGAGTTGAGCCGGCCGGCCTGCACCCACCAGACGGTACGACCGTCCGCCCGTGCCCGACGGGCGATCTCCAACGCCACGTGGCTCTTGCCGGAGCCGCCCATGCCGCACAGGATGTGCACCGCCGGCCGGTCCCCGTCGGTGTCCGCCGGATGCAGGATCTCGTCGATCAGGTCGTCGCGGCCGTGCAGTGGGCTGTCCAGGCGCCCGAGTGGTGGGTCGACGGAGACGCGACTCGGTCGGTCGTAGGCCGGCCGGCGCACGCCCGCATCCTCGGGTGGAACGTCCGCAGTCAATGCGGTCCCCCTTCGGTGGCGAAATTGCGGCGCGGCGGGTGGCATAAAGGATCATGTCCACTGAGTGGACATTCGGAGGGGTCGTCACCCGCCCTACGTCAACCGCAAGGGTATCCACCACCGTACCGACTTGCACACTCTCCGTTTAGGCCGCCCGGCTGACCGGAATCGACATGACGAATTCTATTTCGTCGTTCATTCGAACCGATCTGCCGGGCTCGATGCTCGCGCGGCGCATCCACGATGGACACATGAACTGGTTGCCGTACGACGATGTGGCCGACTGGGGTTCCGTTCCGGACTGGTTCGGCGCGCTCGGCTCCATCGCGAGTGTGCTCTTCGTGTATCTCGGTCTGCGTCGGGAGATCCGTGCCCGGCGCGTCGACGAGATGCGGGTCCGGGCCACCCAGGCACGACTGGTCTCGGCGGTCACCGAGATCCGCGGCAACGCGGTGCTTCGGGTGACCGTGGCCAACGAGAGTGACGCGCCGGTGCTCGACGTGACGGTGGTGCCACGACTCGTGTCGTCCGAGGCTCCGGACGACCCGCCCGTCGACCTCGCCGGAGCGAAACAGGTCCGCCGGATACACGGTCGGGAAAGCGCGCAACTGTTCGTCACCGTCACCGGGGAGCACCGGCTGCACGCGGCCACCGACACCGTTCTGGTGGAGCTGACCTTCACCGATCACGACGGAAACCGCTGGCGGCGTATCGGCGCCGGTCAACCCGAGCCGGCGAGCTGACCGGAACGCGAATCCGACCACGGTGGTCCGGCGGCGCGAATCAGCCGCCGGACCACCGGTTCGTCTTCCTCAAATGGGATAGGTGCGCGCGACGGCCAGCATCTCGGAGCTGTGTGATCCGACGACACCGACGGCCGGCGGGCGGGGCCGGAAGCCGGGCAGCGCGTCCAGCCCGTCGCTGGCGTCCATCGCCCGCAGCGCCACCTGCGCGGTGATCGTCCGCAGCGTCAGCGTGACCTCGACGCCCTCCGGCGGCGGAGCGTGGAACACCAACCCGAAGCCCCACCTGCCCGCGCGGGGCTCCACCGGCACCGACCGCCCGGCCACCTCGGCGCGCAGCACGGTGGCGGTCGCCGTGTCGACGTGCAGGGTGGCGAGCCGGACCGCCCGCTGCGGGGTGAGCCGCAGCCGCAGCGTCCGCTCACCGCCGGCGCTGGTGTCGCCCAGCACGTCGAGCTTCGGCGCCGGCAGGGTCGCCGCCGGCGCCGAGCCGACCCGCAGCTCACCGTCGCCGAGGCCGGGGAAGTCGTCCGCCACGCTGGCGACCCCGTCCACGTAGTCGTCCGTCCACGGCTGCGGGTCGGCCTCGTGGCTCAGCCAGCGGGCCTGCCCGGTGCCGGCGTCCAGGGCGTACATCAGATGGGTGGGTGCGGGGTGGGCGGCGTCGAAGCGGTCGACGGCCAGGCCGACCCCGGCGAGCACCACCGCCGCCACGGCGGCGGCCCCGGCCGGCAGCGCCGCGCGTCGCCGGGCCCGCAGCGCCACCAGGCCGCGCTGTCCGCCGGCCTGCGGGTGCAGCAGGTCGACCACCGGCAGCGCGGTCAGGCCGAGCAGCACCGCGACCAGCGCGGCCACCCCGCCCATCGCCATCCCGAGCGCGGGGAAGAGCAGGACCACCGTCGGCAGGAGGATCACCACACCGACCGCGGCGGCGGCGGTCACCGCCACCACCGGCCACGGCCCGGTCTGCCGCGTGCGCAGCGCCACCAGACCGCCGAGGGCGCCGGCGAGCGCCGGCAGGGTGGTGAGGTACGCCCCGCCGGGCACCGCCACGGCGAGCAGCACCCCGAGCAGGGCCAGCCAGGCCAGGCCGCCGACGGCCAGCGCGGCCGGGCCGATCCGACGGCGGGTCAGCGCGTACCAGGTGAACAGAATGGCGGTGGCGAGCGCCAGCACGGCCATCCGGTACCAGACCGGACGGTACGGGTCGAGGAGTTCCGCGTACCCCGGCCGGATCGCGGTGATCGCCAGCCAGAGCAGTTGGGCGGCGACCGGCGCGACCACGATCGGCACCAGAGCGAGGCCGAAACCGGCGACCAGTTGCCCTGTGCTCGCCCGTCCACTGCGGCGGGTCCGCCAGCCCAGTGCCGCGACCGCGAGCACCGCGAGCAGGGCCAACGGCAGGACGAGCCAGCCCGGGTAACGGGCCAGCACACCCGGCAGCGGGAAGTAGGTGGCGTCGTGTCCGGAGCGCAGGTCGGTCAGGTCGACCGCGCCGAACTCCCGGGCCAGGCCGAGCGCGTTGTCCCCGTGCTGCTGGAGGCTGCCCCGGTCCATCGCGGCCGGGGTGTCCAGCGGGGTGTGGTAGATCGCGCCGCCGTCGATGTACGCCGAGTTCAACCCCACGAACCTGTGGTCCAGGAAGGCGGTGAAGTCGGTGTCGTTGGGCAGCGCCCGGTAGATCTCCACGGCGAACGAGGTGCCCACCGGGTGCGGTGCGGCCCGGCCGAAGACGTCCACCAGCTTCGCGTTGTTCTTCGACGTCTCGAACATGATCACCGGGCCGGTGGCACCGCGCGCCTCCAGGTTGAGCACCACACCGCCGTCGGCGGCGAGCGGGTGACTCGCGGCGAACGCGGCCGCACCGCAGAGGCACGCCTCCTCGGCGTCGGTCAGCACGAAGACGACGTCGTTGCGGGGCCGGGGGCCGGTGGACAGCGCGCGGGCCACCTCCAGGATGGCCGAGGTGCCGGCCGCGTCGTCGTTGCCACCCGGCCCGGTCTGCACCGAGTCGTAGTGGGCGACCAGGAACACCCGGCCGGTCGGGTCGGTGCCGGGCAGCCGGGCGACCACGTTCCGTACCCGGGCCACTGTCGCGCCGCCGGCCGCCCCGCTGAGCTGGCCGGCCTCCGGCGCGACGGTGTCCTGCACGTCCGTCTCCAGGCCCAGGCCGCGCAGTTTCTGCTCGACGTGCGCGCGAACCTGGTCGTTGGCCGGGCTCCCGGCGACGTGCGACCGGGCCGCGATCACCTGCACGTCCGTGTACGCCCGGGCGGCGCTGAACTCGTCCGCCGGCGCGTCCGCCGGCCTCGGCGTCGGGGTGCCCAGGTCGAGCAGGCTGCCGGCGCCGACGGCCGCCAGCGCGACAAGCGCCGCCGCGGCGGCCAGGAGCCGCCGACGCGGTCGGGTCAGCGCACGGTCGGCAGGGGGTACGCCCGGACCGGGCCGGAGCGGTACGTCCGCCGTGACGGGGGTGGGGGGTGCGCCCATCCGAACTCCTCGAGGGTGGTGGGGCGTGGGGGTTGCACCATCCTGCCCGTCGATGCTTCGAAAAGGGGACGGCCGGGCGTCCACCGATCTTCCGCCTGTCAGGGGGTGCCCGGCCGTCCGCTGTGCCCCCGGTTCTCCGGCCGGCAGTGATCCTGCCCATCCCCGCCCCGTGCCGCGGTCATCGTGTTGTGTGCGACCGTTGTCTAATACAGGATCAGCAGGGCACTCGGAAGGAGCCCGACATCACCAGCGAACTCCCGCGTCTCGCGGCGGTGACCCGGCCGCACCGGGGAGGTGGCCTGGCCGGCTCCCCTGTCGTGCCGTACCCGCACGGTGGCCTGGCGCGGCACGCCAACCTGCCGCCCGGCGAGCGGTTGCGGGTGCTGTTGGTGGAGGACGACGAGGGCGACGCCTTCCTGGTCGGTGAGCTGCTCGCCGAGACGAACTCGATGATCGACCTGGTGGTCGCCACCAGCCTCAGCGAGGCGCGGCAGCGGATCACCGGCGTCGACTGCGTCCTGCTCGACCTGGGCCTGCCCGACGCGCAGGGGCTGGACGGGCTGCGCCAGGTGTTGGAGATGTCCAGCGGAGCCGCCGTCTGCGTGCTGACCGGCCGATCGGACGAGCACATGGGCATCGTCGCGGTCGCCGAGGGCGCACAGGACTACCTGGTCAAGGGCCAGGTCGACGGGGTGCTGCTGACGCGGGCGCTGCGCTACGCGGTCGAGCGCAAGCGCGCCGACGTCAACGCCCGCCGGCTGCACGAGGTCGAGCTGCGTCAGGCCGAGTCGGCGCGACTCGAACGTGGTCTGCTGCCCCAGCCGCTGATGACAACCGACCAGGTGGCGGTGCACACCTTCTACCGGCCGGGTCGGCACGCCGCACTGATCGGCGGAGACTTCTTCGACGTGGTGCAGACCCGTCCGGACCGTCTCGACCTGATCGTCGGGGACGTCTGCGGGCACGGGGTGGACGAGGCCGCGCTCGGTGTGGAACTGCGGGTGGCCTGGCGGGCCCTGGTGCTCGCCGGGGTGCCGGACGACGAGGTGCTACCCGCACTGGAACAGGTGCTGATGAGCGAGCGCCGCCTTCAGGAGATCTTCGCGACGGTGGCCACCGCCCGACTCGACCTCGATGCCAAACGGGCCACCGTCCGACTCGCCGGGCACCCACCGCCGCTGCTGCTCTCGGGTGGCCGGGTCGTCCCGGTGCCCGCGCCCGGAGGCCTGCTGCTGGGCGTACGACCTCGCCGGCCGATCGCCTACGACCTGGAGTTCGACACTGATGACTGGTCCCTGTTGATGTACACCGACGGCCTGATCGAGGGGCGGGTGGGCGTCGGCAACGAACGGCTCGACGTGCCGGGCCTGAGCGGGCTGCTCGACGAGCCGGCCAACCGGGAGGTGTCGCTCCCCGAGCTACCGGCGTGGCTGGTGGGTCGGGCCGAGCAGATCAACGGTGGCCCGCTCGCCGACGACGTGGCGATGCTGCTGGTCAGCCGCGGTGGTGGCCGGTGAGGCCGGTGGTCGGCGGCTGGAGTTTGCGCCGCCGCGTCATCACGCTGCTCACCGTCGTGGGTGTGCTGCTGATCGGTCTGGCCGTCGCGGAGGCCGCCGTGGCCGCGCGCAACCGCACCCAGATCGACGCCATCCTCAACCAGACCGGGCCGCTGCGGGTGCAGTCGCAGGAGCTGCTCAACGCGGTGCTCGACCAGGAGACGGCGGTCCGCGGGTACGCGGTCAGCGGTGACCCGGCCGACCTGGGTCCGTACGAGGCCGGGCTCGAC
Source organism: Micromonospora sp. NPDC005172 (assembly GCF_040608555.1). NCBI lineage: Bacteria > Bacillati > Actinomycetota > Actinomycetes > Micromonosporales > Micromonosporaceae > Micromonospora > Micromonospora sp. NPDC005172. The sequence goes on along the minus strand of NZ_JBEXIL010000025.1, from coordinate 15,503 downwards.
CAGGAGAAGGCCACCGTCGCCGCGATGCGTGCCCTGCTGCACGACTATCCGCAGATCGGCCAGGAGCTGCGGACCGTCGAGGAGAGGTCCGCGCAGTGGCGGCAGGCCGTCGCCGAGCCGGTGATCACCACGACCGAGCAGGAGGGCACCCGCGCCGGCCAGGCGTTGGTCACCGAGCAGGCCCGGCAGCGGTTCGACCAGGTCCGCTCGGCCGTCGGTGACCTCCAGCAGGAGATCCTGGCCGCCCGGGAGCGGGCCGCCGCGGACGTCCGCGAGAGCAGCAACGTGCTCGTCGTCCTGCTGATCGTCGCGGCCCTGGTGGTCGTCGTGGCCGGCGCGGTGCTGCTGCTCTCGCTGGACCGGATGGTGGTCCGGCCACTGACCGGGCTGGCCACCCAGGTCCGCGAGGTGGCCGAGGGCGACTACCAGCACCGCATCGCCACCGTCGGCCCGCCGGAGTTCATCCGGCTCGGTGACGACGTGGACGCGATGCGCCAGAAGATCGCCTCCGACCTGGCTGAGGTGCGGGAGGCCCGCGAACGCATCGAGTGGGTCAACAGCCAGCTCCAGAAGCAGGCCGAGGAGCTGACCCGGTCCAACCGTGACCTGGAGCAGTTCGCGTACGTGGCGTCCCACGATCTGCAGGAGCCGTTGCGCAAGGTGGCCAGCTTCTGCCAGCTGCTCCAGCGCCGCTACGCCGGGCAGCTCGACGAGCGGGCCGACCAGTACATCGCCTTCGCGGTGGACGGCGCCCAACGGATGCAACGTCTGATCAACGACCTGCTCGCGTTCTCCCGGATCGGCCGGCTCACCACCGGCTTCGTCGAGGTCGACCTCAACAAGGTGATGGGCGACGTGGCCGGCCAGACCGAGGCCGCCCGACAGTACGCCGACGCGGAGCTGACCTGGACCGAGCTGCCGGTGATCCGTGGCGAGGAGCCGCTGCTCACCAACCTGCTGGCCAACCTGGTCAGCAACTCGATCAAGTTCCGTCGTCCGGACGTGCCGCCCAAGGTGCACATCTCGGCGCGGCTGGTCGACGCCGAGTGGGAGATCAGCTGCCAGGACAACGGCATCGGCATCGAGCCGGAGTTCGCCGACAAGATCTTCGTGATCTTCCAGCGGCTGCACTCAAAGGACGCGTACCCGGGCACCGGCATCGGGTTGGCGATCGTCAAGAAGATCGTGGAATATCACGGCGGCCGGGTCTGGGTGGACACCGACGTACCGGAGGGCACCGCCATCCGGTTCACGCTCCCGGCGCGCCCGGAGGACGTGGAGGCGGCCGCCGCCACCGACCCCGCCGAGCAGCCGCAGGAGGCCACGGCGGGGGACACCACGCCGGCGGACGAGGCGTCTTCCGCGCTGCCGGAGGACCCGGCCGGGGCGGACCAGCCGGACCGGGCCGACGGGCCGCCGGAAAGCGGTAGAACGGGTGACATGAGGGAGACGGTGGGATGACCGCGCCGGCGGACGGCAAGAGCCCGATCGAGGTCCTGCTCGTCGAGGACGATCCGGGTGACGTGTTGATGACCCAGGAGGCGTTCGAGGAGCACAAGCTGCGCAACCGGCTGACCGTCGTCTCCGACGGCGCCGAGGCGCTGGCCTACCTGCGGCGGGAGGGCCAGTACGCGGACGCGTTGGCGCCCGACCTGATCCTGCTCGACCTCAACCTGCCCCGGCGGGACGGGCGGGAGGTGCTGGAGGAGATCAAGAACGACCCGGAGCTGCGCCGCATCCCGGTCGTCGTGCTCACCACCTCGCAGGCCGACGAGGACATCCTGCGCAGCTACCAGCTGCACGCCAACGCCTACGTGACCAAGCCGGTGGACTTCGAGCGCTTCATCTCGGTCGTCCGGCAGATCGACGAGTTCTTCGTCAGCGTGGTCAAGCTGCCGCCGCGTGGCTGACACCCTGCTCGACGACGTCGGCGACCTGCTCCGGGAGGCCGCCGACCAGGTCGTGCTGCCACTGTTCCGCAAGCTCGACGACGCCGACGTGTCGGAGAAGGCGCCCGGCGAGGTGGTGACCGTCGCCGACCGCCGCGCCGAGGAGCTGCTCTCCGCCGGGCTGCGCAAGCTCCGACCAGGTTCGCAGGTGGTGGGTGAGGAGGGCGTCGCCGACGACCCGACGCTGCTGACGCACCTGCGCGACAGTGGGGACGTGTGGCTGGTCGACCCGGTCGACGGCACCGCCAACTTCGCCGCCGGTCGCCGACCGTTCGCCCTGATGGTGGCGCTGCTGACCGACGGGCGGCCGAGGGCCGGCTGGATTCTCGATCCGCTGGCACAGACGCTGGCCGCCGGTCGGGCCGACGAGGGCACCCTGCTCAACGGCCAGCCGGTCGGCGCCGCCGACGTCGTGCCGTCCCTGGGCGACATCCGCGGCGTGGCGATGACGCGTTTCCTGCCGCCGGAGGCCCGTGACCGGGTCCGTGCCGGTGGTCGCCGGCTCGGCGAGCTGCTGCCCGGCCAGCACTGCGCCGGCCGGGAGTACCTGGACATCCTCACCGGCGAGCAGCAGTTCGCCCTCTTCTGGCGCACCCTGCCGTGGGACCACGCGCCGGGCACCCTGCTGGTCCGCGCCGCGGGTGGTGTGGCCCGCCGGTTCGACGGCGTCGACTACGACCCGGCCGACGAGGGTCGCGGGCTGCTCGTCGCCGTCAACGAAGAGGTCTGGACCGAGGTCCACGAGGCGCTGCTCAGCTCCTGAGCCGGGGCGGCCAGCCGGTTTCGTGACTCTCGCGACGCAGCGCGCTACGGCGGCAGCACGCTGCGTCGACACCGGCACCGGTGAGCGCTCACGGGGCTGGTCACCGGCGCGCGTTCCGGTATCGTGACCGGCGGTCTCCGCCAGCAGGCCGCCGACCGGCGCCGGTGGGGACGCCGCCGCGCAGAGTTCACCGGGGGCCGGCGGTCGACGGAAGGACGCTTTCGTGCCCAGGACCAGGCTCAGTCAGCCGCGCGTTCGCCGCTTACTGCTTCCTCTGCTCGCTGCCGTCGCGCTGGTGCTCGCCGGCGGTGTGCCCGCGTCCGCCGAGCCCGGTGAGGGCGGCACCAAGAAGTTGCAGGACGCGCTGGAGCTGACCGCCAAGGGCCACATCGAGGCCAAGGCCAAGCTGGACAACTCCAAGCGCCGGCAGACCGCGCTGACCGGCGAGCTGAAGACCGTCGAGGTTCGGCTCGTCGGGCTGACCGCGCAGGTCGGCGAGGTGGCCGCGCAGTCGTACCGGTCCGGCCGGCTCACCCCGACGGCGATGCTGCTCAACACGGCGACGCCGCAGGCGTTCCTGCAACGGGCGGCCGACCTGGACCTGATGGCCCAGCGGGACAGCAAGCGGTTGCGCGATCTCACCGAGGCCCGGCAGCAGGCCCAGCAGGCCAAGATCGCCATCGACGCCGAGGTTCGTGAGCAGCAGAAGCAGCTCGCCGTCATGGCCAAGAAGAAGAAGGAGGCCGAGGCGGCCCTCGCCGAGGTCAGCTCGGGTGGCAGCAGCGGCTTCAGCGGCGGCAACTCGTCCTCGGCGAAGCCGGCGCCCCGGAACTCCGACGGTTCCTGGCCGTCGGAGTCCTGCTCGGTGAAGGACCCCACCACCTCGGGGTGCATCACCCCACGCACCCTGCACGCCCTGAAGGAGACCCAGGCGGCCGGCTACAAGCGGCACGTCTCCTGCAAGCGCAGCGGTGGCGGCGGCGAGCACCCGAAGGGTCGGGCCTGCGACTTCTCGGCCGCCACGAACGGCTTCGAGGACAAGAACGCGACCGGCGGCGACAAGGCGTACGGGGACAGCCTGGCCGCCTGGCACGTCCGCAACGCCGAACGCCTGGGTGTGCTCTACGTGATCTGGTACCGGCAGATCTGGCACCCGGGCACGGGGTGGCGTGCCTACAGTGGCAGCGGCAGTCCCGCCGCCTCGCACACGAACCATGTTCATCTCTCGATGTACTGACCCGGAGCGCCAGCTTCGCTGCGTACCATCGCGACGATGAGTTCCTCAGCGTCCGACGTAGCGGCTCCTGCGGCCCCGCCCGTGCCGGTAACCGGCCGGGCGCTGCCGGGCGGCCTGGCCGCCTTCCTGGTCTTCTTCGCAAGCGGCGCCGTGCTGGTGCTGGAGACGGTCGCGCTGCGCCTGGTCGGCCCGTACGTGGGGGTGACCCTCCAGGTGACCAGCTCGGTCATCGGCATCGCGCTCGCCGCGATCGCCTACGGGGCGTGGTCCGGCGGCTGGCTGGCCGACCGGCGGGACCCACGCGGTCTGCTGGCGCCCGCGCTGGTGCTGGCGGGGATCGCCACCGCGGTGACCCTGCCCGTGGTGCGCTACGCCGGCGAGGTGCTGCGCGGCGGGGCGGCCAGCGCCATCCTGCTGCTCGTCGCGCTCGCCGTGTTCGTGCCGGCGGCACTGCTGGCCGCGGTGACCCCGCTGGTGGTCAAGCTCCAACTCGCCGACCTGCGCAGGACCGGCCAGGTGGTCGGCCGGTTGTCCGGCATCGGCACCCTGGGCGGCATCACGGCCACCCTGCTCACCGGGTTCGTGCTGGTCGCCGCGCTGCCCAGCACTGTCATCCTGCTGGCACTCGCGATCTCTCTCGGGCTGGTCGGCATCGGCCTCGGCTGGTACCTGCGCCGCCAGGCGCGGACCGACCTGCCCGGTCCGGCCCGCACCCGAGCCGCGCTGGCCGTCCTCGGCCTGCTCGGTGCGGGACTGAGCGCCATCGCGCCGAACCCGTGCGACATCGAGACCGCGTACCACTGCGCCCGCGTCACCACTGATCCGAACCGTCCCAGCGGCCGGACGCTGCTGCTCAACTCGGCCCAACACTCGTACGTGGACCTGGCCGACCCGAAGCACCTCGAGTACGCGTACACCAAGTGGATCGGCGCGGTCGCCGACGTGGCCGCGCCGGCCGGGCAGCGGTTGGACGCGCTGCACCTGGGCGGCGGCGGGTTCACCGTGCCGACGTACCTGACCGCGACCCGACCCGGCACCGACAACGTGGTGTTCGAGATCGACGGCGGGCTCGTCGAGCTGGGGGAACGGGAACTGGGCGTACACCCGGGGCCGGACCTGCGGGCGGTGGTGGGCGACGCCCGGATGCTGGTCGCCGGTGAGCCGACGGACAGCCGCGACCTGGTCGTCGGCGACGCGTTCGGCCACCTGGTGGTGCCCTGGCACCTGGCGACCCGGGAGATGGCCGCCGAGATCCGGCGCGTGACCCGCCCCGGCGGCGTGTACGTGCAGAACGTCATCGACTACCCGCCGCTGCGGTTCATCCGCGCCGAGCTGGCCACGGTCGCCGCCGAGTTCACACACGTCGCGTTGATCGCCCCGCCGGAGGCGCTCGCCGAGGAGCGGGGCAGCAACTTCCTCATCGTCGCCTCCGACGCGCCGTTGCCGCTGACCGCCGTCCGCGCCCGCCTCGACGCGGTCGACGCGACCGTCAGCCTGCTCTCCGGGTCGGACCTCACGGACTTCGTCGGTACGGCGATGGTGTTGACCGACGACTACGCCCCCGTGGACCAACTGCTGGCGACCGCCTGATCGGGTGATTCTCCTGACCGATTCCGATCCTTCAGGTGTAACCCGACCGGTCCTGGGCAACAACGGCCACCATGGGCGGTGGGGACCGGAACGGCGCGCAACTCCTCGATGAGCGGTACCGGCTCATCGAGCAGCTCGGCGCGGGCGGCATGTCGGTGGTCTGGCGCGGCTACGACGAGGTGCTGGGCCGCCAGGTAGCGGTGAAGGTGCTGGCGTCGCGGCTGGCCACCGACCGGGCCTTCCGGCACCGGATCCGCGTCGAGGCGCAGGCCGCCGCGCGGCTCTGCCACCCCAACATCACCAACGTGTACGACTACGGCGAGTCCCACCAGGTCGGCCTGACCGTGCCGTACGTGGTGATGGAGCTCGTCGACGGCGGTTCGCTGGCTGGCCGGCTCGGCCGGGAGATGCAGCTGCCGTGGCGTGAGGCGGTGACCATCGGCGCGGAGGTCAGCTCGGCGCTGGCCACCGCGCACGCTCGTGGTGTCGTGCACCGCGACGTCACCCCGGGCAACGTCATGCTCACCTCGACCGGCGTGAAGGTGGTCGACTTCGGCATCTCCGCGTTGGTGGGGGAGAGTGAGAAGGGGCCGGACGGCGCGTTGCTGGGCACGCCCGCGTACCTCGCGCCGGAGCGACTGGACAACGGCCAGGTCTCCCCGGCCACCGACGTGTACGCCGTGGGTCTGCTGCTCTACCGGATGCTCACCGGTCGGCTGCCCTGGGAGGCGAACACGACCACGCAGATGCTGCGTGCGCACATGTACAGCGACCCCGACCCGATGCCGGCGGTGCCCGGGCTGCCCGACGCGGTGACCGACCTGGTGCGGCGCTGCCTCGCGAAGCGCCCGGCCGACCGTCCGACCACCGCGGAGCTGGCCCGCACCCTCGCGGAGGCGGCCGGCATGCTGGCGGCGGTGCCGGTCTCACCGGCGGGCGGTCCGTTGGATCCCGTCGCGCTGGCCAACGCCGGCACCACGATCCTGCCCTGGTCGGCGGAGACCGACGCCCTTCCGCTCTCGCGGACGCGGCGAGCCCGCGTCCGTCAGGTGAACCGGCGTCGGCGGGTCGAGGCCGGGGTGGCAGCCGTCGGGCTGATCGCGGTCACCGGCGCGATGTGGGGCTTCACCTCCCGCAGCCCCGCCAGCGGCGAGGACCGGCCCACCACCGAGGCGCGGATGGGCCTGCCCGAGACGACGCCCTGCGAGGTGGCGTACGCGCTGCGCACCGACTCCGGCAAGGACTTCACCGCCGAGCTGACCCTGACCAACACCGGTGAGCGCGAACTGCGTGACTGGACGATGAACTTCACCTTCCCGGGTCAGCAGAAGGTGACGAAGGCCGAACCCGCCCCCGTTGAGCAGCAGGGTGGCGCGGTGCAGATCCGGCCCGCCGCACAGCGGACGACCCTGGCAGCCGGCGCGACCGAGAAGCTCACCCTGGCCGGGACGTACACCGGGGCGAATCCGCTGCCGGTGGAGTTCCGGCTCGGCGACGCGACCTGCCGGGTACGCGTCTCCGGGGTGGCCGGGTCCGCCCCGTCCACCGCCCCGGCGGTCAAGGCCGCCCCGACGAAGGCCCCGCCCAAGAAGACGACGAAGACCACCACGAAGGTCGCCCCCAAGGCGCCGGCCCCGCCGAAGGCACCCGAGAAGGCGAAGGCGCCGAAGACGAACAACGGCAAGGGGCCGGGTGGTCCGGGAAAAGGGTGAAGCCTCCTGAGGCGCACGCCGGCCACCAGAAGTGAGGCGTCAGCGTCGCCCCGCGAACCGCTGCACCTGGTCGATCCCGCCCTCCACGACCAGCACCCCGCCGTCGACGAGCGCCGTGTCGTCCGAGGCGTACCGGAAGCGTTCACCCGGCACCTTCGCGCCGATCACCCGGACGCCGTCGCGTTCGTCGGGGCGCAGATCGAGCAGGGTACGACCGACCAGGGACGGCGGAACCCGGACGGTGGCGATCGCGAAGGCGTCGTCGAACTCGATGAAGTCGAGCAGTCGACTGACGATCAGATGCGCCACCCGGTCGCCGGTCTCCGCCTCCGGGAAGATCACGTGATGTGCGCCCACCGACGACAGGATCTTGGCGTGCTTCTGTGACGTGGCACGCGCCCAGATCTGCGGCAGACCCAGCTCGACCAGCGCCAGTACGGTGAGCACGCTCGCCTCCACCGACGCCCCGATGGCCACCACGGCCCGGCCGAAGCTCGCGACGCCCAGTTGCCGCAACGCCCCCTCCTCGGTCGCGTCGGCCTGGACCACCCGGTCCAGCTGGGCCGAGAAGCGCTGCACCTGATCCGGGTTGCGGTCGACGGCGAGCACCTCGCGGTCCATCCGGGCCAGTGACCCGGCCAGGTGACACCCGAACCGACCCAGCCCGATCACCACGACGCCGCCGCCGTCCGCTCGTCTCGTCGACACCTCGACCCTCCTCGTCGCTAGCCGACAATCGGCTGTTCCTGGGGATAGCGGTAGAGCCTGCGCCGGGTGTTCAGGGCGATCGCCGACCCGAGGGTCAGCGGGCCGACCCGACCGATGAACATCAGCACCGTCAGTACCACCTGACCACTGCTCGGAAGCTCGCCGGCCAGACCGATGGTCAGCCCGGTGGTGCTGAACGCGGACGTGACCTCGAACAGCACCGAGACGAACCGCACGCCCTCGGTGAGCAGCAGCACGAGCATCGTCCCGGCCGTGACCAACGCGACGCTCAGCAGAGCGACGGTGACGGCCTGCCGTTGGCTGGCCGTGGCCACCCGGCGGTGCCCGACCGTCACGTCGGGCTCCCCACGCAGTTCCGCCCAGATGGTGAACGCCAGCAGGAAGAACGTGGACACCTTGATGCCGCCAGCCGTGCTGGCGCTGCCACCGCCGATGAACATCAACGCGATGAGCAGCGGATAGCTCTCCTCCTGCAGGTCGGCGATGTCCAGGACACTGAACCCGCCGGTCCGGCTCAGCGCGATCTGCGTGAACGACGCGAGCATCTTGCCCGCGGCGTCGTACGGGCCGATCGTGCTGGCGTTCGTCCATTCGGCGGCGAGCAGGCCGACGAAGCCGATCAGCAGCAGCGCCACGCTGCCCCAGATGGTCAACTTGGTGGCCACCGCCCACCCCGCCGGCCTGCGCCACTCGCGGACCGCCTCGAACAGGGCGGGGAACCCGAGACCGCCGACGATGGCGCCGAACGCCAGCGGCAGCGACACCCACGGGTCACGGTCGAAGGCCAGCAGGCCGTCGGAGTAGAGCGCGAAGCCACCGTTGTTGAACGCCTGGATGGCGTGGAACACCCCCGACCAGAGGGCACGGCCCGGCGCGTAGTCGTACGCCCACCAGAGGCGGCCGGCGACCAGCGCGGTCATCACCGCCTCGCAGGCGAAGACGGTCACCGCGATCCGGCTCAGCAGCCGCGTCACATCTCCGACGCCGAACTCCGCCGTCTCGGCCTGCACCAGCAGCCGGTTGCGCAGGCCGAGCTGACGGGAGACCACGAGGATGACCAAGGCCGCGACGGTGAGGATGCCGAGACCGCCGAGCTGGGTGAGCAGGGTGATCACCACCAGGCCCCCGCCGGACCAGTAGTTGGGGGTGTCGGTGACCGCCATCCCGGTGACGGACACCGCCGAGGTCGCGGTGAACAGCGCCGTGACCAGGGGCGGTCGGTGGTGCTGGACGGTCGACCAGCGCGCCATCAGCAGCGCGGTACCGAGCAGGATCGGCACCAGGAACCCCAGCGGCACCAGCCGCACGGGGTTGCGGAGTAACCGGCGCACCAGACAATCTTCCTTTTCCGGGTGCCCCGTGGAGGGGGAACGCCCATTCCGGAGATTCACCTGCCGGTCAATCCTCGACCAACTCCCCGTCAACCACAGCCGATCTGCTGTCTGCGACACCCCTCGATGACAGGAGACGGCGTTGCGACGTACCCTCTCGACCCTCGGCGTGGCCGGCGTACTGCTCGCCGCCGCCGCCGTGGCCGTGCCCACCCTGGCCGCCGCCGGCCCCTCGGCCGACGCGGACCGCACCCGGGCCACCGACCGGCCGATCGTCGTCGGCCACCGTGGCGCCAGCGGATACCGGCCGGAGCACACACTGGAGGCGTACCGGCTGGCGATCCGGATGGGCGCCGACTACATCGAGCCGGACCTGGTGTCCACCTCCGACGGCGTGCTCGTCGCCCGGCACGAGAACGAGATCTCCGGCACCACCGACGTGTCGACCCACCCGGAGTTCGCGGCCCGCAAGGCGACCAAGACCATCGACGGTGTCGCCGTGACCGGCTGGTTCACCGAGGACTTCACCCTCGCCGAACTGAAGACGCTGCGGGCCAAGGAGCGGCTGCCGCAGGTCCGCGTGGCGAACACCGCCTTCGACGGCCGCTTCGAGGTGCCCACCCTCCAGGAGGTCATCGACCTCGCCCGGACCGAGGGGCGGGCACGGGGCCGCACCATCGGCATCTACCCGGAGACCAAGCACCCGAGCTACTTCACGTCGATCGGCAAGCCGCTGGAGGAGCCGCTGCTCGCGGTGCTGCGGCACAACAAGCTGGACCGGAAGAACTCGCCCGTCTTCATCCAGTCGTTCGAGACGGCCAACCTGCGCCGACTGAGCCGGCTGACCGAGGTGAAGTTGATCCAGCTCCTCGACGCCACCGGCCGCCCGTACGACTTCACCGCTACCGGTGACACCCGTACCTACCAGGACCTCGCCACGTCCGCCGGCCTCAGGTGGATCGCCGCGTACGCAGACGGCATCGGCGCGAACAAGAACCTGATCGTGCCCCGCGACGCCGCCGGCAAGCTGCTCGCCCCGACGAACGTGGTGCGTGACGCGCACCGCGAGCGGTTGCTCGTGCACTCCTGGACGTTCCGCGCGGAGAACCAGTTCCTTCCCACGGACTTCCGGATCGGCACCGACCCGAACGCACGCGGCGACATCACGGCCGAGTACGAGCTCTTCTTCGGCCTCGGTCTCGACGGCGTCTTCAGCGACCACCCGGACACGGCAGTCGCCGCCCGCGCCGGCCTCTGACCCCCTGCCACCGAACCTCGACCCGGCCGCTGACCCGCGCCGGGCCGATCACCGGGGCGATCACGCCCGGCCCACCCGCTGGCCCGTCGTTCGCCACCTCGGACGCACGATCTTGACGGGGCGCAGGCAGCAGGTTGTCGGTCCCTGACTGGCGGCTTCGTTGCCAGCGAAGATGCCGGGCCGACACGCCGCGCAACCCTTCCTATGCGTACGGTTGTTCGACAGTATGGGCCAGTCGAGCGGAAGGAGCGGCGCATGGCAGACAAAAGCGCCATCGAGTGGACGGAAGCAACCTGGAATCCGACCACCGGTTGTGACCGCATCTCGTCGGGCTGCGACAACTGTTATGCGATGACCCTCGCTAAGCGCTTGAAAGCCATGCGCTCGGCCAAGTATCAGACCGATGGAGACCCGCGCACCTCCGGCCCCGGCTTTGGCGTCGCCCTGCACCCTGATGCCCTCGATATTCCTCGTCGCTGGCGTGACCCACGGACAGTCTTCGTCAACTCCATGTCGGATCTGTTCCACGCCCGGGTTCCACTCGCCTACGTGCAACAGGTTTTCGCTGTCATGCGCGAGACCCCCAGGCATACGTTCCAGGTGCTCACCAAGCGCGCCGCCAGGCTGGCGAAGGTCGCCCATCAGATCGACTGGCCGGCGAACGTCTGGATGGGCGTGAGCGTCGAGGCTCACGCTCAGCGGGAACGGGTCGCCCAGCTCCGCGAGGTGCCGGCCGCAGTACGTTTCATCTCGGCCGAGCCGCTGCTGGGGCCACTGGTCGACCTGGATCTCGACGGCATCGACTGGCTGATCGCGGGGGGCGAGTCGGGGCAGGGCTGCCGCCCGATGGATCCGGAGTGGGTGCGTGACCTCCGGGATCAGTGTCTATCTGCCGGCACCGCCTTCTTCTTCAAGCAGTGGGGCGGGCGTACGCCGAAACTTGGCGGCCGGCACCTCGACGGTCGGACGTGGGACGAGATGCCCGCCCCACGTCTACTTGTGCAGGCGTAGGGGTTGCCGCGGGTAAAGCCCCTACTCAAGGCCGCCAGAGGACTTCCTTCCAGAAGTCTCCCGTGCCGGGGCTGCTGATCCGGCCCTGTCGATGCAGCGACTTGACGGCCTGTCGTACATGTGGTGCCCAGGCGTGCCCAAGTACGTCACCGTAGATCTCCGGCACATGATCGACAATCTTGATCGTAGAAGCCTGTTCGAGCAACTTGATGATGTTCCGCTCGATCGCACCTGACCAGCGAGGGGCGTTCTCGGCCTTGTACTGCTCGGCGTCGAATACGGGACCGTCTCCGAATAGCGTCTCCGCTACATGGTCGCCCCGCCGGATCTGCTCCCGGACCCACGCCTCCTCCCATTCGACGCCAGCCTTGCCCAGGGTGTCGGCGAAATGCCAGGCCCCTTCGCCATGGGTGGTGAACAGGGCGAGGACGTATTTCGGGGCGAGACCGGGGCGTGGGCGCACCGGCATCTGCACCGCCTGGTAGTTGGAGCCCTGGGTGAGATCTCGGGCATACCTGTCCGCAACCCGGAGTGCGACGTCCGTGGCGCGCTGGTCATCGCCCGCATCCGACACCTCGGCGAAGTAGCTGCGCCACCAGCCGCCACCCAGGAACCGGTCCAATCGCGCAGCCGTCCTCCGGTCGCTCTCCGACAGCCCACCCGATCGACTCTCGGCAACGTGGACGGCCCGTCCCATCCGAGCCACGGTGGAAACGCTGAAATGCAGCAGCAATTCGGTCGGCGGCCAGCTGGGGCGTCCGAGCAGCCGCGTCCGGATCAAATCGAAGTCAAGAGCCGGTCCGAAGGGGTCGAGAAAGGCGAAGAGCGAGGCACCCTTGGCTAAGGCCAGCACCTCGGGCAGGTGCTGGTCGAGGGTGCCCTGGCGCAGTTCGCGTCGAACCGCCCCGCCCTTGTCGCGGAGCACCTGCTCCAGGTTCGCGTAGCTGTCCGGATCCTGCTCGACGAAGAACGCGAGCACGTCGCGGAAGCCTTGGACGAACTCGGCGCACCGGGACAACAGCAGCGGAGACCCTGGCTCTCCGCCGTCGTACTCACCTCTGCCCGCGTAGCCGTCGAGGAAGACGATCGGGTTGCCCTGCCCTGTCTTGGAGGCGAAGACCACGGGATAGCGCTTGAGAATGCCGTGCTTCAGTACGGCAGCTGCCTTCTTTGACCGGAAAAATTCGTCGTTGCTGGACAAAGGCCCTCCCCGCATCGCTCACCTTCGGTCATGAGAAGGTAGCGCTGCGTCGTCGGGCTCGCTGCCCTGCGGCTCAGGCCATCCGGAGTGGATTCGATTGGGGGGACGCCCAGTGAGCACTGCTGACGGCTCCCTGGTGATTGGCCGTCGCGCAGTCCTCGGTCCATGATCTGACACAGCCGCAGCGCGGACCCGGGACTCGTTGCGCTGGAGCCCTCGTTGGGCAAATGGTGGGTCGCCGGAGTGCCTACCGGCCGGGGTGCTCGGCGACGTAGGTGCCGCGCCCGGGCTGGCCGGTGATCAGCTCGCGGTCATGCAGCAGGGAGAGCGCCCGCGACGCCGTGTTCATGTGCACGGCGTAGCTCTCGGCGAGTTCCCGAGTGGAGGGCAGCTTGTCACCCGGCTTCAACTCGCCGCTCTTGATCTTTGCGGCGATCTCGTTGGCGATGCGCCGATATGGCGCTTCTGCTGTGGGCATGGTGAGGACTCCGGTTGGTTCGGCAAACCCTCGGAGTGCGGGCCTCTGGTTGGTCCCGCGTTCGTACCGCCGCCGTCGAAGGCTGCGGGCGTGGGGCCGGGCGGTCCGGTGGGCGTCCCCTACCCGCACACCGGACCGCCCTCCATGCTGAGAGGACGGTGGTCGTGGAGAGGGAACGCTTCGTGGTGCACCTGCCGGTGGTGGCCGCTGATCTGCCGGGCGCGCTGCGGTTCGCGCGGGCGATCACGCGGGCGCTTGGTTTCCTCGCCGACGTGGACCGGGCGGAGACGACGGTGTCGGAGGAGGACGCTCAGTGCGTACGACATCGGGTTTTCTGTGACCACCTGCTCGGCGGTCGGCGGCGGTGCCCGCGCCCGGCGGACCACGACGGGTCGTGTGGGTGACGGCGGATGGCGCGAGGCGACACACGGCCCTGGTGGCCCGTGGGGGTGCGAGCCATCGAGGGGGTGGCCCGCTGTTACCCCCGGCCACCCCCTACCTGTTACTTGTGTGTTTCCGCCACATAGCTCGTGGGTGACGTCACTTCTAGCGTGAGCCGACAACCAAGCATCCTGTCCTCACCTGGAGTCGCGATGACGGTCCGGCACACGCGGCGGGCGTTCCTCTCCGCCGCCACGATGATGGCCGCGGCGTTGGCCGCCACGGCCTGTGGTAGCCCGCAGGACACCGCCACCGGCGGCGGCGACAGTGCCGCCCCGGTCAAGGTCGGTCTGGTGTACTCCCAGTCGGGAGCCCTGGCCAGCTACGGAAAGCAGTACATCGAGGGGTTCAAGGCGGGGCTGGACTTCGCCACCAAGGGCACCGGCAAGGTCGGTGACCGGAAGATCGAGCTGACCGAGGTCGACGACGCCGGTGACCCGGCCAAGGCGGTCTCCGCCGCGAAGGACCTGATCGGCAAGGGTACGAAGATCATTGCCGGCTCGACCGCGTCCGGGGTGGCGTTGCAGGTCGCGCCGATCGCTGCGCAGAACAAGGTCCTGTTCATCTCCGGCCCGGCCGCCACGGACGCGGTGACCGGCGCGAACAAGTACACGTTCCGGTCCGGGCGGCAGTCCTACCAGGACGTGGTGACCGCCAAGTCGTTCATCGGGGACCCGGCCGGCAAGAAGGTCGTGGTCTTCGCCCAGGATGGCGCGTTCGGCGACGCCAACGAGGCGGCCGTCAAGGCCGTCATCGGCGGCGCGGGTGCCACCGTGAGCAGTGTCCGGGCGCCGGCCAGCGCCACCGAGTTCACCCCGTTCGCCAGCCAGATCAAGGCCGCCAAGCCGGATCTGCTCTTCGTCGCCTGGGCCGGCACCACCGCCCCGGCGATGTGGCAGACCCTCGACCAACAGGGCGTCCTGTCGTCCACGACTGTCGTCACCGGTCTGGACATCCGCGCCTCCTGGCCGACGTTCGGCGCGGCCGGCGCGAAGATCTCCTTCCTGTCGCACTACTTCGACGGCGCGTCCGACACCGAGGCGAGCAAGGCGCTCAAGGCCAAGGTCAACACGATCGACCTGTTCCACCCGGACGGCTTCGCCGCCGCCCAGATGGTGGTGCGGGCCGTGCAGGAGGGCGGCGACGACGTCGACAAGATGGTCAAGGCTCTCGAGGACTGGAGCTTCGACGGGGTCAAGGGCAAGATGACCATCCGCGCTGCCGACCACGCCCTGCTCCAGCCGATGTTCCAGGCCAAGCTGACCGGCAGCGGCACGGCCTTCACGGCCACCGCGCAGAAGAGCCTCACCGGCGACGAGACCGCGCCACCGGCCGTGGCCATGAAGGGCTGAGAAATGCTCGCCACCCGCGGTCTGACCTGGCGGATCGGTGAGGTCGCCATCGTCGACAGCGTCTACCTCGACCTGGCGCCCGGGGAGTTCCTGGGCGTGATCGGGCCGAACGGCGCCGGCAAGACCTCACTGTTCAACCTGATCACCGGCCTGCGCCGGGCCACGGAGGGCCGGATCACCCTGGACGGGCAGGACATCGGTTCGCTCCCGCCGCACCGGCGGGCCCGCCTCGGTCTGGGCCGTACCTTCCAGGCTTCCTCGGTCTTCGGCTCGCTCAGCGTGCGGGAGAACGTCCGGCTCGCCGTGCAGGCGCACCGCGGGGGCTCGATGGCGCTGTGGCGGCGGGCGGCGGCCGAATCCTCCGTTCCTCGGGGTGATCGAAGTGGGAACGCTCCCAAACCCACTGTTACATCCATGTGTCTAAATATCAATGCTGATCTATCTAAAACGG
>NZ_JBEXIL010000024.1:0-97158 GCF_040608555.1 Micromonospora sp. NPDC005172 | reverse complement strand
GTCGACCACCCGGTCGACGCGCCCTCGGTCGTTGTGCGGTGACAGCGTCCGCGCGCAGTCGGCCGCCCCGGCTGAGTGTCGACCCCGACGACAGCGGGAGAGGGGTCGTCAGCGCGTCGAAGTATCGGTGCTATCCGAGGTAGGGAGTGCCGCGGTCTTCGACGTGGTGATCGAGGCGGAGTCGCACGGTGTCGTGGATGGGGATGTTGTCGAACTCGGCGGGATCGACGAAGCGGACGTCGCTCGACTCGTCGCTGATGCTGATCGTGCCGCCGATGACGTGGGCGCGGTAGGTGATCGTGAATTCCTGGCGGACCTCGCCGTCGGAGTAGGCGATGACGTGCGCAGGATCGCTGTAGATGCCGAGCAGACCGGTCACCTCGACGTCCAGGCCGGTCTCCTCCCGTACCTCGCGGACCACGCACTGTTGTAGGGTTTCGCCGATATTCATGGCACCGCCGGGTAGAGACCAGTTACCGGAGTCGCTACGCCGCTGCAATAGCACGCGACCGCGCTGGTCGGTGACGACGGCCGCGGCGGCGGGAACGAGACTGTTGGCGACCGGCGCTTGCGGGTCGCGGTAGTAGTCACGCCGTCCGTTCACCGGGTCTCCCTCGGGTAGGCAGTGGTGGTCTGCCAAACCTGCTCGAACTGGTCCGCGTGGGCGGCGAAGATGCCGTGCGGCGACAGTTCCCGTAGGTGTAGGGCTGGGTGCTGGTAGCCGCGAGCGCGGTACAGGTGTGGGGTGACGATCATCTGGTGGTCGAAGCGGAACACCGAGTTGTACAGGTGCACGGTGTGCAGGCCGATCTCCACACCGGCCACGCGGTGGAGGGGCTCGCAGAAGTTAAGAGCGTTACGGATTCGGCCGGGCAGCGTGCCCCCGATCTGTTCGAGAGCGTCGCGTTCAGCGACGTGCGGGCAGTCGGGATCAGCGAACGCGAACCGGACCTGAGCACCGTCGGCCGCCTTGTCACAGATGAGCTGCATCGTGTTGGGCAGCAACTCCAGCAGGAACGGGTAGGCGTAGCCGAGCAGGTCGATTCGAGTGGTCGCGCCGGTGAGGAGCGCGGCCCAGACATGGTGCGGGATGTCGGCGCGGTGGGCGTAGGCGGCGACGACC
Organism: Micromonospora sp. NPDC005172; assembly: GCF_040608555.1. Taxonomy (NCBI): domain Bacteria; kingdom Bacillati; phylum Actinomycetota; class Actinomycetes; order Micromonosporales; family Micromonosporaceae; genus Micromonospora; species Micromonospora sp. NPDC005172. The sequence goes on along the minus strand of NZ_JBEXIL010000024.1, from coordinate 96,035 downwards.
TCAGCAGTGGCCTCCGCACCGGGCGCCTGGTCGGGACGGGTCTGAGGCCAGAGGTCTGCTTCGGTCTCGCCGAGGGCGTCGGCGACGGCGAGGCGGGTGCGCTGGTGTGGGACGCGGCCGGCGAGCCAGCGAGTGACGGTCTTGACGTCGACACCGACGGCCGTGGCGAGGGCGGCCGAATCGAGGTGGGCGCGGAGCATGGCCGCGCGGAGGCGGTGACTCATACCGTCCCACCGTAGTGGACACAGCGGGACGCTTCAGGATCGCCAAAGTGTCAGCTCTAGTGTCCACGGGGACGTTGGAGTGCCCAGGACCGGTTCGTAGGTTCACCGGCAGGGCCTTGCTGGTTCGCACGCGGCAGATTCGCCGGGCTGGTGGGTGCCAAGGGGGAAGGGTGCCGACGCCTCTGGGAGGGACCCTTCCCCCTTCAACGATCCGGGAGGGTGGTGGGGTTGTTGTCCGCGCATCAGCCAGTACGGCCGCAGTGGATCTGCGCGGGTTGCAGGGCACCGTGGCCGTGCAGAACTGTAAAACGGCAGCTCATCAAGGAGTTCACCGGCGCACGGATATCGCTGATGCTGCACCTGTCGGCGTACCTGGTGCAGGCGTGTGCGGACCTGCCGCGGACACCGTCTGGAGTGTTGCACTCGCGGTTTCTCGCCTGGCCACGTTCGTCGGCACTGCGCGACGAGCAGCCACGGTGAGATTGGCGGCCGACCCGGTGCAGGAACACCGGAGTTCGTCGGCGGCATCGAATTGCGATGCCACCGACGGCCTTCATCGGCACGTTAGGCGATCACCCTCGTCGGGGTGTGCAGGCGACCACGTCCGCGACGGGTCAGCCGGCCCGGACGATCCCGATGAACCGGCCAGCGACATCCAGCAGTTCCGGGACCGACGCGCATGCCTGACCAAGGTCGATGAACGCCTCGTCGAGGCCGAGCGCGGACGCCTCTCGCACGTACGCGGCGGTCTGCTTCAACGCGTCGTCCGACACACCGGTCGGCTCGACGTTGATGCGCAGCGGCGCTCGGAGGGTCGCCGGGTCCCGGCCAACGCCCTCCCACTCGGCCCGCAGAGCGCCCCACAGGTAGGTCAGGTTCTCCATCGGCATCTGGACGGGCAGCCAGCCGTCCGCGCTGCGGGCGATGCGCTTCAGAGCAGGCGGCGCGAATCCCGCCAGTAGGATTGGCGGGTGCGGCCGTTGCGACGGCTTGGGCTCGATCGTCGTGGGCACGATGTCGAAGTACGTCCCGTGATGCTCGACGACCTCCTGCGTCCAGATCGTCTTCAGTACGTCCACGGTTTCGTCGAGGCGACCGCCGCGGTCCTTCCACGGCACGTTCACCGCGCTGTACTCGTCGTGCAACCAGCTGATGCCGAAACCCGCGTCGACCCGGCCGCCGCTGAGGATGTCCAGGGTCGTCAGGGTGCGAGCCAGCAGGACGGGCGGGTACCACAACGCGTTGAGCGTGCTCATGCCGAGCCGCATCCGCTCGGTGTGCGCGGCGGCGAAGGTCAACGCGGTAAGCGGATCGAAGTACGTCTTGAAGGGTGCCGGCATGGGCGCCCCGGGCACGCCGCCGTAGCCGTCGCTGGGATCGAGCGGCGCGAGGATGCGATCGCCCGTCCAGAGACTGTCGTAGCCCATCGCCTCCGCCGTACGGCTGACCTCGACGACGGCTTCCTTCGTCGTGAACGTGCCGTAGTGGGGCAGGCTGATCCCGATCCGCATGAACTTCTCCTGGCACCGTTCCTGGCGGCTGACGAGGACCGCCAGCTCACGTCAACACTCGCAAGTCAAGCACCACCGCCGTGACGGCGTCTTGACACTCACTGGACGTGCACCAGGGGGGTCCGTCAGCCCTTCTCCAGGTACTCCGCGCGATCCTCGTCGACAAGCGCGGCCACCGACGCGGCCAGCGCCGGGTTGCCCGTCAGCTCCGGATCGTCCCCGATGAGGGTGATGGCCTCGGCGCGGGCGTCGCGGATCAGGTCGGCGTCGCGGCGCAGCGACAGCAGCCGCAGATGTGAGCGGTGCCCGGACTGGGTGGCCCCCAGCACGTCACCCTCGCGGCGCTGCTCCAGATCCAACTCGGCGAGCTTGAACCCGTCGCTGGTGGAAGCCACCGCGTCCAGCCGTTCCCGCGCCGACGACCCCTCGGCGGCCTCGCTCACCAGCAGGCAGAGCCCGGCGGCGGCACCCCGGCCGACGCGGCCCCGGAGCTGGTGCAGTTGGGAGACACCGAAGCGGTCGGCGTCCAGCACGATCATCACGGTGGCGTTGGGCACGTCGACGCCGACCTCGATCACCGTGGTCGCCACCAGGACGTCCAGGTCGCCGGCCGCGAAGGAGCGCATGACCGCGTCCTTCTCGTCGGCCGGCAGGCGGCCGTGCAGCACCCCGATCCGCAGACTGTGCAGCGGCCCCTCGGCCAGCAGCGGGGCCACCTCGGTCACCGCCAGCGGAGGCCGCCGGCCGTTGTCGTCCTCCGGCGGCGGCTCCTCGTCCGACGTCGGGCCGTCACCGATCCGCGGGCACACCACGTACGCCTGGTGGCCGGCGGCCACCTCCTCGCGCAGCCGTCGCCACGCCCGGTCGAGGAAGGCCGGTTTCTCGGCGGCCGGGACCACGTGTGAGGCGATCGGCGACCGGCCCCGGGGCAGTTGCGAGAGGGTGGACACCTCCAGGTCGCCGTAGACGGTCATCGCCACCGTGCGCGGGATCGGCGTCGCCGTCATCACCAACGTGTGCGGCGGCTGGTCGGCCTTGGCGCGCAGCGCGTCACGCTGCTCCACGCCGAAGCGGTGCTGCTCGTCGACCACCACGAGGCCGAGGTCGGCGAAGTCGACGCCCTCGTAGAGCAGTGCGTGGGTGCCCAGCACGATCCCGGCGGCGCCGCTGGCCACCTCGCCGAGCGCCCGCCGTCGGGCCGCCGCGCCCAAGGAGCCGGTGACCAGCTCGACCCGGGTGGCGTGCTCGGCGGAATCCAGCTCACCGGCCCGACCCAGCGGCCCGAGCAGGTCGAGCATGCCGCGGTGGTGCTGCGCGGCGAGTACCTCGGTGGGTGCCAGCAGCGCGGCCTGCCCGCCCGCGTCGACCACCTGGAGCATCGCCCGCAGGGCCACCACCGTCTTACCCGAGCCCACCTCGCCCTGCAGGAGGCGGTGCATCGGATGCGCGCCGGCCAGGTCCTCGGCGATCTCCGCGCCCACCTCGCGCTGGCCGGCGGTCAGCTCGTACGGCAGCCGGGCGTCGAACGCGTCCAGCAGCCCGCCGGCGCGCGGCGGCCGGGGTCGGGCCGGCCAGTCGGCGGCCCGGTGCTTGCGCTGCACGAGTGTCAGCTGGACGGCGAACGCCTCGTCCCACTTGAGCCGCCGCCGCGCCCGGTGCAGGGCTTCCTTCGTGGACGGCCGGTGGATCTCCCGCAGCGCCGCGCCCAGGTCGACGAGGTTGCGGCTGGCCCGTACGGCGGCCGGCAGTGGGTCGTCCGGTGGGGTGAACGTGTCCAGGACAACCCGTACACAACGGGCGATGACCCAGGTCGGTACGGCGGCGGCGGCCGGATAGACGGGGATCAGCGCACCCGCGAACTCCTCGATCTCGTCGTTGACGGCCGCCTCGCCCTCACCGCCCTCGCCGAGCAGGACGTACTCCGGGCCGTTGAGCTGCCGTTTTCCCCGGAACTCGGTGACCTTGCCGGCGAACAGCCCCCACCGACCCGGACGCAGCTCCCGTTCGCGCCACGCCTGGTTGCCGAAGAACGTCAACGTCAGCACACCGCCGGAGCCGTCGCCGACGGTCACCTCGAGCAGGTTGCCCCGGCGCTGGCGCATCGGCCGTACGGCGGTGCGCTGCACCTGGGCCAGGACGGTGACCTGCTCGCCGACGTCCAGCGAACGGATGTCGGTGTGCTCACCACGCTCGTCGTAGCGGCGCGGGAAGTGGTAGATCAGGTCTCCCGCCGTGTGCAGGTCGAGCTGGGTGGCCAGCGCCTTCGCCGTCTTGTCACCGACGAGCTTCTTCAGCGGCGTGTCCACCGTGGCCGGCTCACTCATTCGACCCCCACCAGGAGCGGATAGAACGGCTGCCCGCCCGGGTACACGTGCACCTCGACGAACGGCCAGCGCCGCGCGACGTGCGCGCGGACGGCATCGGTGAGCCCGGCGGGGGCGTCGACGCCGGCGAGCAGGGTGACCAGCTCCCCGCCGCCGCCGAGCATCCGGTCGACCACGGCGGCGCAGGTGTCGGTGAGATCGGCGCCGATCAGGTGCACCTCCCCCTCGACCAGCGCCAGCACATCCCCGGGGCGGCAGGGGCCGGCGACCGTGAGCGCCTCCCGGCTGGCGTGGCAGACCTCGGCGTAGCGGCACGCGCCGGCCGCCTCGGCCATCGCGATCACGTCGTCCTCGAAGCGACGGGTGCCGTCGCGGACCGCGAGGGCCGCGAGGGCCTGCACCGGCGATCGCGTCGGCACCACGCTCACCTTGACGCCGTGCCGGTGCGCCTCGCGGGCCGCAGCGCTGGCGACCGCCTCCGTGTTGGCGTCGTTCGGCAGCACCACCACCCGCGACGCCCCCGTGCCGCGCACCGCGGCCAGCAGCTCAGCCGTGGACGGGTTGCCGGGCACCACCGTCGCGCCCTCGGCGGCGAACAGCTCGGCGATCCCCGCGCCGGTGGCCACCACCACGGCCGCGCGGCCGTCCTCGGTCGGGCCGCCGGGCGGCTCCGGCTGGTCGGCGAAGCGGGTCACCGAGATCCGGTACGGCCGGCCCGCGGCGATACCCGCCTCGACCGCCGCGCCCACGTCGTTGACGTGCACGTGCACGTTCCAGGTGCTGTCCGGCTCACGCCCGTCGCCGACGACGACCAGCGAGTCGCCGAGCGCGCCCAGCGTGCCGCGCAGCACGGCCACCGCGTCGGCGGGAGCGTCGAGCAGGTACTGCACCTCGTAGGCGTACTCCTCGGAACCGGTCTCGCGCGCGACGGTGGCCGCCGGACGGGCGGTGCGTGGCGGCGGCGCGGGCGGGGTTGCGCTCTCCCCGGTGAGCACCTCGACCAGGGCGTCGAGCAGGACGCAGAGCCCGCGCCCGCCGGCGTCGACGACGCCCGCGCGGGCCAGGGCCGGCAGTTGCTCGGGGGTACGGGCCAGCGCGTCGGCCGCCGCTCGCGCCGCGCCCTGGGCCACCACCGGCAGGTCGTCGCTGGCCGCCTGCTCGGCTCCCGTGGCCGCTGCGGCGACGACGGTGAGCAGGGTGCCCTCGACGGGACGCCCGACCGCCGTGTACGCGGCGGCGGCCGCCGCCCGCAGCGCGACGGCCAGGGCCTGCCCCCGCACCGCCGGCACGGCGACGACCGCGTCGGCGAACCCGCGCAGGATCTGCGAGAGGATGACCCCCGAGTTGCCCCGCGCGCCCAGCAAGGCACCCTGCGCCATCAACCGCAGCGCGTGCCCGTGGGCGGTGGAGCCGCTGTCCGGGAGGGTGTCCAGGTCCATCGAGAGGGCCTGCTGAGCCGAGGTGAGGGTGAGCACCAGATTGGTGCCGGTGTCGCCGTCGGGCACCGGATAGACGTTCAGCTCGTCGATCTCGCCCTGGTGGCGCTTGAGCGCGACCAGCCCGCTCGCACACCAGCGACGGACCGTGGCGGCGTCGAGGGTGTCCAGCACGGCCAGAAGCCTACTGGCGCACACCGACACGCGTCGGACTCGTCCGGCGTTTCCGTCCGCGTCCGCTCCGACGGTGCTCCCCGGCCTGGTCGGCACCTCCGGTACGGTTGCCGCCGGGCCGGCACACCGGCCCACCAGCAGGCCCGCACCGGGCCGTGCACGACCCGCCCCGACCGGGCCGGTTGGCCGGGCCGGCGGGGCATCGGGTAGGCTGACGCGGTTGCCCGTGCAGCACCTCTGCCGGCGACCTCATGAACGTTTCAATCCCAGGAGTATCCCGTGGCTAGCGTGTGCGACGTCTGTGGCAAGGGGCCGGGCTTCGGCCACAACGTGCCCTGGTCCAAGAAGAAGACCAACCGCCGCTGGAACCCGAACATCCAGTCGGTGCGCACCCCGGCCGGTGGCGGTAACACCAAGAAGCTGCAGGTCTGCACCTCGTGCATCAAGGCCGGCAAGGTCACCCGCGCCTGACGCGGTAGCGCCAACTCTTCTCGTTCGGCTCAGCCGGCGGGCCCCTGCGGCCCGCCGGCTCTGTCGTGTCCGTGCTCGGGCCGCTCAGAGTGTGCGGCCGAAGGAGACGCAGCCCTCCGCGTCCTTGTAGAAGCCAAAGTTCGGGATTCGGTCATAACCGGCGGACGCGTACATGGCGATCGCCTCGGGCTGCCTGTCCCCGCACTCCAGGACCATCCGCTTGCGGCCGTGCTCGCGGGCGGAACGCTCGACGGCCGCGAGCACCGTGCGTGCCACGCCGCGCCCACGGGCCGCCGGGGCGGTGTACATCCGCTTCAACTCGGCGGTGTCGTCACCGTGACTGCGCCAGCCACCGCAGCCGACCGGCTCACCGGCCAGGTAGGCGACGAGGAACGCGCCGTCCGGTGGCTCGAACTCACTCGCGGCGACCGGGGTGTCATCGCCGGTGCCGCCGTAGCGGACCGCCAGGTCGGCCAGCGTGGCCTTGATCAACTGCTGTGCCACCGGCGCGTCGAACCGCACCAGCCGGATCTCGATCTCACTCACGGTGTCCAGGGTACGGCCGTCGCGCGGCCCTATCGGAAGTGGTCCCAGCCCCGGGGCCCGTCGTAGGCACCGCCGTCGACGGTCACCCCGACACCCTCGGTCACCACGCCGACGGGACGCCACGGCGGCGGCAACGCCACCGTCGGGGGAAAGGTCGCGGCCAGCGCGTGGTCCTCGCCACCCGCCAGGAGCCAGGTGTACGGGTCGACGCCCAACGCCTGCGCGGCGTCGGCCATCTGCCGGGGCACCTCGAACGCGTCACGGCGTACGTCGATCGCCACACCGCTGGCCCGCGCCACGTGCCCGAGGTCGGCGAGGAGCCCGTCCGAGACGTCGATCATCGAGGTCGCGCCGAGCTGGGCGGCCTGCGGCCCGGCCGGGTACGGGACCTGCGGCCGGCGGTACGCCTCGACCAGCAGCCGCGGAGTGCGGAAGCCCCGGCTGAGCACGGTCAACCCGGCCGCCGCGTACCCGATGCGACCCGCCAGGACCAGCACGTCGCCGGGACGGGCGCCGGAACGCACCACGGGCGCCCGGCCGCCGAGGTCGCCCAGCGCGGTGACCGCGATGGTCAGGGTGGGACTCGACGACATGTCCCCACCGACCACGCTCGCGCCGACCGTGGCGGCCTCCGCGGCCAGCCCGTCGGCCAGCTCCTCGGCCCAGCTCGTCTCCAGGTCGGCGGGCATGCAGAGGGCGACCAGCAGAGCGGTCGGGACGGCGCCCATCGCCGCGACGTCGGCCAGGTTGGCCGCGGCGGCCCGGTGACCCACGTCGCGCGCCGACCCCCAGTCCCGCCGGAAGTGCCGTCCGTCGACGAGCACGTCCGTGCAGGCGACCACCCGGCCGTCCGGCGCGGCCACCACCGCCGCGTCGTCACCCGGCCCGAGCACTGTCGTCGGGCCCATCGACAGGCGGGCGGTCACCCGCCCGATCAGCCCGAACTCGCCGATCCCGGCCACGCTGGCACCACCGCCGACGTTCGACCCGTTCTGCCCGGCACCGCCGCGCTCGCTCACCGCTGCTCCTTGACCACCGATAGGGATCGGACCTGGTCCGTAAGGTAGTTTCACCCTTCGGGCCGCCTCCGGGCGGCGACGGACGGAGGTCGAGTCGTGGTACAGGCGTACATCCTCATCCAGACCGAGGTCGGCCGCGCACGCGACGTGGCGGGTCTCATCGCGGACATCGCCGGCGTGGTACGCGTCGACGCCGTCACCGGACCGTACGACGTGGTCGTCCTCACCGAGGCGAACACCGTCGACGAGCTCGGCAAACTCATCGTCAGCAAGGTGCAGATGGTGCCCGGCATCACCCGCACCCTCACGTGTTCGGTGGTGCGGCTGTAAGTGGACGAGATGACGACCCCCTCGGCTGCTCTGGACGACGACGGCAGGAAGCGGGAACCGGCGGACGAGTCGCACGAGCCGGCTGACGGTACCCACGCCGACACCGATCCGATCGTCGACGCGCCGGCCGGCCGGGACCGGACCATCCGGGGAGCGGCACTGCTGGCCACGGTGATCGCGTTGCCGATCACCCTTCTGGTGGCTGTGCTGGCCTTCACCAAGCTCGCCCCGGAGACGCCGGCCGCCGCCCCGAGCCCTTCGGCGAGCACCACCCGGGCGCAGTCCAGCGCTCCGGTCGAGATGGCCGCGCCGGCACTGGCCGGACGTCCGGCCACGGTCTGCCGCGCGCTGCTCTCCCAGCTGCCGCAGACCATCCGTGACCTGACCCAACGTCCGGTCACGGCGGGCCCGGAGCAGAACGCCGCCTACGGCGACCCCGCGCTCACCCTGGCCTGCGGAGGCACCGAGCCGACCGTCCCGGCCACCGACGAGGTCTGGATGGTCAACCGGGTCTGCTGGCACCCCGTCGAGGAGACGGACGTGACAGTGCTCACCACCGTCGACCGGGAGACTCCGGTGACCGTCCGCATCCCGCGCTCCTACACGCAGCCGCTGCAGTGGGCCGCCCCGATCTCCAGCGCCATCGTGGCCTCGGTGCCCTCGGGCGGTGCCGTCCCCGCCGGTTGCAAGGGCTGACGCGACGACGCGTGACCCGCCACACGGGTCACGCGTCGAGGGCGGCGGCTCAGTGCAGGCCGACGCCGCGCCGCTGGGCGGTACGGATCAACCGGTTGACCAGCTTGGGGTACTCCAGGCCGGAGGCCGCCCACATCCGGGGGAACATCGACGTCGGGGTGAACCCGGGCATCGTGTTGACCTCGTTGAGGTAGATGTCCAGTTCGGGAGTGACGAAGAAGTCGGCCCGGGCCAGACCGGCGCAGTCCAGCGCGGTGAACGCGCGGACGGCGTACTCCTGCACCTGGCGGGTCACCTTGTCCGGCAGGCCGGCCGGGATGTCGTACTCGCAGGAGTCGTCGAGGTACTTGGCCTCGAAGTCGTAGAAGTCGTGGTCGGCGACGACGCGCACCTCGGCCAGCACGGACGCCTCGGGGGTGCCGCCCGCCTCACCCTCCAGCACACCGCACTCGACCTCGCGACCGATGATCGCGGCCTCGATGATGACCTTGGGGTCGAACTGCCGGGCGGTGGCGACCGCCTCGTCCAGCTGGGCCCAGTCGGTCACCCGGGTGATGCCGAACGAGGAGCCGGCGCGGGACGGCTTCACGAAGACCGGCAGGCCGAGCCGCTTCTTGTCCTGCTCGCTGAGCGTCATGCCGTTGCGCAGCACCGCGTACGAGCCGACCGGGATGCCCTCGATCGCGCAGAGCTTCTTGGTGAACTCCTTGTCCATCGCCGCGGCGGAGGCGAACACGTTCGCGCCCACGTAGGGGATGCCGGCCATCTCCAGCATGCCCTGGATGGTGCCGTCCTCGCCGTACGTGCCGTGCAGCACCGGGAAGACCACGTCCACGTCGGCCAGCGCCCGCGGACCCTCGGTCGGGTCGAGCACCATGAGCCCGTTCCCGGTGGGGTCGGCGCGTAGCACGATGTCCGCGCCGGAGTCGGCGGTGATCTCCGGGAGCTGGCGGGCGTTGATGGCGAGCTGGGCAGGATCACCGCTGGTCAGCACCCACTGGCCGGCGCGGGTGATGCCCACCGGCACCACCTCGTACTCGTCGGGGTCGAGGGCGCCGAACACGCTGCCGGCGCTGACGCAGGAGATGCCGTGTTCCGGGCTGCGGCCGCCGAAGACGATCGCCACGCGGGTCTTGCCTGGGGTGGTCACTCCGGTCACCTCTTCGTACGCGACTGCGGCTGGTCGTGCTCGCCGGTGGCGCTCACCCGGTTGACCTTACTGTGCGTGGCGATCAGACGCGGCGATACCCGGCGAGCCACGAACCGACACGGCATTCGGTCAACAGAGCATATACGGTGCGTGACGATTGATGAGGGTCGGAATCAGTCCCGTGAGTGCCGGCGACCGACCGCGATCACCTTGACCCGCTGCCGGCCGGCCCGGACCATGCCCAGCGCCATGAAGGCCCCGGCGATCCGGTCGGCGGCCTCCCTGCTGCTCGCGCCGACGACCTGGCGGCGGCGCTCGGGGGCGACCCGCTCGTTGCGGTCGATGCCCTCGACGGGCCGCACGTCGGTCAGGACGACCAGGAAGCGGGTCATCGCCGACCCCCCGGGCGCGGGGGCGGAGACTTCGAAGCGGTAGGCACGTCGTCTCCTTCCGGCGGGCTGGCGCGGGCGGCACGCGGCGATCGGGTACGGGGGAGAAACCCGATCGCCGCGCGCCCTATCCCCTCCGGTCGCTCACCACCACCGTCGCCACGACAACCGGCGGTGAGGACGCGATAACAGATTGACACGTCTACAGCCATGAATGCAACTCTCATCGGCCATCTCTCATGTACCCGTTCCCGTAAATGTGTGCGACCATCGATGCATGGCCCCGAAGACCGCCCGCGCCCGTCGACTCGGCATCGCCCTACGCCAGTTCCGGGAAGCCGCCGGGCTGACGCTGGAGACCGCCGCGGACGAGATCAACAGCACCCGCAGCACCCTCTCCCGCTACGAGAACGCCCAGACGCTGGTCAGCCCGGCCACCGTGCGCGCCCTGCTCACCTCGTACGGGGCGAACGCCGAGGAGGTGGCCGCAGCGGTGCAACTCGCCAAGGACGCGCGCAAGCCGGGCTGGTGGGTGTCGTACTCGTACCTGCTCGACCCGCGCACCATCGACTTCATCGCGCTGGAGGCCGAGGCCACCGCCATCTCCAACTTCGAGCCGTCGGTGGTGCCCGGTCTGTTGCAGACGGCCGACTACATCCGCGGAGTGATGCGCGGCGGCCCGCACACCCTCGGCGACGAGCTGGTGGAGCAGCGGGTGAAGGTCCGGCTCGACCGCCAACAGCGGCTCACCGCCGACACCCCACCCATCCTCGACGCGATCATCGACGAGGGCGCGCTGCTACGCCCGGTCGGCGACGAGTCGGTGATGGAGGGCCAACTGCGGCACCTCGTCAAGATGGCCGAGCTGCCGAACATCACCGTCCAGGTGATTCCGCTCTCCGCCGGCTACCACCGGGGCACCCGTGGCTCGCTGCACATCCTGGAGTTCGCCGATCCGGAGGACCCGATCATCGCGTCGGTGGAGACCGTCGCCGGTCAGATGATCCTCGACCGGGCGGGCGAGACGCGTACCTGCACCAAGATCATGGAGCATCTGCGCAGCGTGGCGCTCAGTCCGGCGGACAGCCGGGCGATGCTCCTGTCAGTCCTGAAGGGACGGTAGGACCGATGACACCGACTATCACAGCGGCGTTGGCCGCGGCGGCGTGGCGCAAGAGCAGCCGCAGCGGCGACGAGGGTGCCTGCGTGGAGGTGGCCACGATCCCCCGACTGGTCGCCGTCCGCGACTCCAAGGACCCGGCCGGCCCGGCCCTGCTGTTCCCCCCGGCGGCCTGGGCCGCCTTCGCCCAGGCTCCACCGCACCGCTGACCGCCGCGCTCCCGCACGACACCCGCGCCCCGCCGACCGGGCTGACACAGCCCGGGACGCGGGGCGCGGGCGGGTCAGAGCGGTCGTCGGTGTTCGCGCGACGGTCAGGCGATCAGCGGGCGGGGCTCCGGCGCGGCGCGTACCGCCTCCAGGGCGGCGATCGCCACCCCACGGGCGCCGGCCATGTCGCGGTCCGGCACGAGGGCGAAGGTGGCGACGGCGGCCTGCTCGGCGCGGAGCACGGTGTGCTCGCGGACCGTCGCCAGGAACCAGTCCCGGAACGCCGGCGCGGCTTCCACCACCCCACCACCGACGAAGTACGCGTGCGGGTCGGTGAAGTTGGCCGCCAGGGTGAACAGGCGACCCAGCGCCATCGCCTGCTGGGTGAAGAGGTCCCGGGCCAGCGCGTCACCCCGCTCGCCGTAGCCCCGCACGAGCTTCGCCGCCCGTGCCAGCGGCTCGGCCGCGAGGGGATGGTCGGGATGACGGGTCAGCCAGTACGGCAGCAGGTTGCGCTCGATGCCGGTCAGCGACGCGACGCTCTCGACGTCGCCGCTGAAGCCACAGGCACAGGTCGGCTCCGGCTGCCCCGGGCCGATCAGGGCACCCAGCGGGATGTGCACGTGACCCAGTTCCCCGGCCATGCCGGAGGCCCCGGCGATCACCTTGCCGCCCTCGACCACCCCGCCGCCGAGGCCCGTGCCGACGATCGCCGAGACCGACGAACGGGTCATCGCCTCGTCGCCGAAGTACACGTGGTGGGCGTAGAGCGCGGCCGCGTTGCCGTCGTTGTGGTAGGTAACCGGCAGGCCGAGCCGCCGCTCCAACGCGCCCCGCACGTCGAAGCCTCGCCAGGCCGGCTGGGAGAAGTTGGTCGAGCCACGCGACGAGATGACGCCGGTGGCGCTGGCGGGACCGGGGGTGTCCAGCCCGACCGCACGGACCAGCTCACGCGGGACACCGGTCTGCGCCAGCGCCCCGTCCAACGCCCGCGCCAGGGCCTCGATCGCCGCCTCCGGGCCGGCCTGCACCTCGCTGGGGATCTCCAGCAGGCCGTCCACCAGGAATCGGCCGTCCACGGTCAGCACGGTGGCGTTGTTGCTGGTGCCACCGTTGTCCAGGCCGACGACCACCGGCACCCCTGCGCTGCCCACCGCAACCGCCTCCTGCCCTCATGAGTGTGAGCCGAGGCTAGTGCCAACCCCGCTCCCCCGCCACGCCGCCCCACGCCGCCCCACGCCGCCCCGCACCGCCCGCCGCGCACCGCGCCACCGGGCGGGGAGGAGCACGGGTGCTCGGGTCGCCCTTTGCTCTGCTTCAACCCGGGAAACACCTGACGTCCGGTAATCGGACAGCGCGGTGTTTCCTCCGTTGAAGCAGAGCAAAGGGCGCGAACAGCAGGTGCGTACCCAGCGCCGCCGCCATGACCGCGCGCCTGGACGACCTGATCCCGCGCACCACCACGACACCGACGGAGCGGGGGCAGCTCAACCCGGGCGGCGAGCTGTCACCGCAGTGGCGTCGAGGTTCTCGTCCGCCCGCACCGTAGGGATCAGTCCTGCGGCCTCGAACGACCGGCAGAGGTCGACCACCTGCGTCTCGCCGGCCTCGACGATCAGGTGCCCGCCCGGAGCCAGCCAGGCTGCCGCCTCGACGCCCACGCGGCGTAGCACGGCGAGCCCGTCCGGCCCGCCGTCGAGCGCCACCGTGGCCTCGTGCAGCCGCGCCTCCGACGGCATCAGGGCCACCGCGTCGGTCGGCACGTACGGGGCGTTGGCGACCACCAGATCGAGTCGCCCCCGCCAGTGTCCCGGCAGCGGGGCGAACAGGTCACCCTCGTACACCTCGGCGGCCAGCCCGGCGAGGTTGCGGCGGGCGCACGCCACCGCCGCCGGGTCGATGTCGACGGCGGCCAGCCAGCGGGGCGCGAGCCGGCGCACCAGCGCGACGGTGGTGGCACCGGAGCCGCAGCAGAGGTCGACCACGGCCGGGGCGGGGCCGGTCAGCTCGGCCGCCAGCTCGACCAGCAGCGCCGTCCGGCCACGTGGCACGAAGACGCCCACGTCGACGGCGATCCGCAGGCCACAGAACTCGGCCCAGCCGAGCAGGTACTCCAGCGGCTCACCGGCCACCCGTCGGTCGGTCAGCTCGGCCAGTCGCATTGGATCATCGGTGGCGGTGATCAGAAGTTCTGCCTCGTCCTCGGCGTACACGCAGCCCGCGCCGCGCAGCCGGCCCACCAGGGCGGAACGGTCCACCGACGGTGACCCCACTCAGGCCCCTCCGCTGGCGTCCAGCGCGGCGGCGATGTCGGCGACCAGGTCGGCCGGGTCCTCCGCGCCGCAGGACAGCCGGACGAAGCCGGGAGCGGTGTCGTCCCCCCACTGCGCCCGCCGGTCCGCCGTGGTGTGCAGGCCACCGAAAGAGGTGGCGGCCGCAACCAGCCGGGCGGCGTCGATGAAGCGCGCCACCCGATCGGCGTCACCCAGGTCGAACGACAGCACCCCCGGCATCCGGCGCATCTGCGTCGAGGCCACCGCGTACGCGGGGTCGCCCGGCAGCCCCGGCCAGCGCAGTCCCGTGACGTCCGAACGGGCCGCCAACAGGTCGGCGACGGCGGCCGCGTTCGCGGTCTGCCGGGCCAGCCGCAGGTCGAGTGTCGCCAGCGACCGGTGGGCCAGCCAGGCGTCGAACGCGCCGGGAACCGAGCCGGTGCTCGTACGCCACAGCGTCGCCGCCTCCAGCACCTCGGCCGACCGGCTGGCCAGGTAGCCGAGCAGCAGGTCGGAGTGGCCGGTGAGCGCCTTGGTGCCGGAGGCCACCACCAGGTCGGCGCCGAGGTCCAGCGGACGCTGCCCGAGCGGGGTGGCCGTGGTGTTGTCGACCGCGAGCAGGGCACCGGCGGCGTGCGCCCGCTCCGCCAGGGCGGCCACGTCGACCACGTCCAGGCCGGGGTTGGCCGGAGTCTCCACCAGGACCAGCCGGACGCCCTCGAAGGACGGGTACGGCCCCACGGTCGGCACGAAGAGCACCCGTACGCCGATCGTCTCCAACACGGCCGTGGCGAACGCCCGCACGGGGAAGTACCCGTCGGAGGGCAGAACCACGGTGTCCCCCGGCCGCAGCAGGGTGAACAGCGCCCCGGTGATGGCCGCCTGGCCACTGGCGAAGACGCGGCAGTCCCCGCCCTCCAACTCGCCCACCGCGGCCTCCAGCAGCCGCCGGGTCGGGTTGTCGGGGCGACCGTAGCCGTTCGGCGACGTGCCCTGACCCTGCCACGGGTCGAGGTGGTACGGCGCGGCGAAGACCGGCCCCGGCAGGAACGGATCACCCGGCGCCGGCTCGGGCAGACCGGCGCGGACGCAACGGGTGCCGTCTCCCAGTTCGCTCATCGAATCCTCACTCGTACGACTCGGGCTTGGCGGTGCGGCTCATCAGCGCCCGGACGGCGAGGCGCGGGTCCATCCCCTCGTGGCAGATCCGTTCGACGTGCTCGGTGATCGGCATCTCCACCCCGTGGGCGCGGGCCAGGTCACGGATCGCGAGGCAGCTCTTGACGCCCTCGGCGGTCTGTCGCGTGGCGGCCTGGGCCTGTTCGAGCGTCTCGCCCCGGCCCAGGTGCTCGCCGAAGGTCCGGTTCCGGGCCAGCGGGGACGAGCAGGAGGCGACGAGGTCCCCCATGCCCGCCAGGCCGGCGAAGGTGATCGGGTCCGCGCCGAGGGCCACCCCCAGGCGTGCCGTCTCGGCCAGCCCCCGGGTCATCAACATGGCCCGGGTGTTGTCGCCGAAGCCCATCGCCGTGGCGATGCCGTAGGACAGCGCGATCACGTTCTTGACCGCGCCGCCCAGCTCGCAGCCGATCACGTCGTCGTTGGTGTACGGGCGCAGGTACGGCGTCCGGATCGACGACTGCACGAGCACGGTCCGGTCGGCGTTCGTCCCGGCCACGACCGTTGCGGCCGGCTGCTCGGCGGCGATCTCCGGGGCCAGGTTCGGGCCGGAGACCACCACGACCCGGTCCGCGGCAACCCCGGCGGTCTCCACGATGACCTCGCTCATCCGCTTGGTGGTGCCGAGTTCGATGCCCTTCATCAGCGACACCAGGGTCGAGTCCGGGTGCAGGTGGACGGCCCACTCGGCGAGGTTGCCGCGCAGGGTCTGCGACGGCACGGACAGCACCACCACCTCGGCGCCGCTGATCGCCTCGGCGGCGTCGGTGGTGGCGGTGACCCGGGCCGGCAGCAGCAGGTCCGGCAGGTACTCCGGGTTGCGCCGCTCGGCGCGGATGCTCTCGGCGACCGGGGCTCGGCGGGCCCAGACGGTCACGTCCCGCCCAGCGTCGGCGAGGATCTTGGCGAAGGCGGTGCCCCAGGAGCCGGCGCCCAGGACGGCGACGTGGCCGCTCATGCCGCTTCGCCCTGAGGCCGCTCGACGGACGGGCGGACCGGTCGTTCCCAGAGCGGCGGCGGGGTGCCGCCACGGATCTCCGCGAGCATGTCCCGCAACCGCAGCATGATGGCGTCCGTCATCTCTTCGAGGGTCTCCCGCGTCGGCGGCGCGTCCGCCCAGCGGCTCAGGTCGACCGGTTCGCCGGCCACCACGGTGACCGGAATCCGGGGGCGCGGGTTGAGCCGACTGGTACGCGGGTCGAAGATCCGCTCGGGGCCCCACATGACCACCGGCACCACGGGCGCGCCGGTGGCCAACGCCAGCCGGGCGGCACCGGTCTTCGCCTTCATCGGCCACAGCTCCGGCTGCCGGGTGGTGGTGCCCTCCGGGTAGATCACGACCGCGCCGCCCGCGTCGAGGGCGGCGATCAGCGCGTCCAGCGACCGGACCGCCTCCACGCTGCCCCGCTCGACCGGGATCTGGAGGCACCGGTGCAGGATCCAGCCGACCACCGGCACCCGGAACACGCTGGCCTTGCCCAGGAACTGCGGCCACCGGCCGGAGTCGTAGACGAAGTGGGCGGAGACGAGCGGGTCGGCGTGTGAGATGTGGTTCGGGACGATGATGATGCCGCCGTCCCCGCCAAGGTGCTCCTGGCCGCGCCAGGTCCGCCGGGTCCAGATGGTCATCACCGGCTTGACCAGCCCCACGGCGAACCGTTGCCAGAACCCCAGCCTTCGCCGTGCCACTGTTGCCTCCTCGTCGCGCCCCGACCCCGCCGCGGGGCCCCACCCGCAACACCCGCAGCGGAAATCATGCCTGCTCGCCCCCGGTACGGCCAGCGAGGGTCCCGCCGCCCGGCTGGCAGGATTGCGGACGTGAGTCAGCCGAGGTGGACCGTCGTCGTGCCGGTGAAGCGTCTGACCGAGGCCAAGAGTCGGCTGCGGGGCGGGCTGCCCGGCGTACCGCATGAGGAGCTGGCCCTGGCGCTGGCGGCCGACACCCTCCGTGCGGTGCTGGCCTGCCCGGCGGTCGCCGAGGTTCTGGTGGTGACGGACGACCCTCGGGTGGCGCGGGCGACGCGGGCCGCCGGGGCGCGGACGCTCGCCGACGTGCCGGAGGCCGGCCTGAACGGCGCGTTCCGGCACGGCGCGGCACAAACCCCGGCGCGGTGGGTGGCCGGGCTCACCGCCGACCTGCCGGCGCTGCGCCCGGACGAGCTGGCCGCCGCGCTGCTCGCGACGCAGCGCGGCCCCGAGGGGGTACGTCGGTTCGTCGCGGACACGCCCGGCACGGGAACGGTGCTGCTCGCCGCGCCGCCGGGCGTCGACCTCGACCCACGGTTCGGGGTCGGCTCGGCGGTGGCGCACGAGGCGAGCGGGGCGCTGCCGCTGACCGGCGACTGGCCGAGCCTGCGACGCGACGTGGACACCGCCGAGGACCTGGCCGCCGCCGCCCGACTGGGGGTGGGACCACGCACCGCCGCGCTGCTCGCCGCCGCCCGACCGGCGCCCGTCACGGGCTGACGGCCACCGCCCGAGGAGCCAGCTGCCGGAACGGCGCCGCAGGGCCGGACCCCACCGGTGTACGGTGCCAGCATGCAGGGCACGGTGGCCAGCTACGACGCGGCGACACGCAGCGGTGTACTGCTGCTCGACGACGGCACCGAGCTGCGTTTTCCCCGGCGGGCGTTCGATGCCTCCGGCCTGCGGCTGCTCCGGCTCGGTCAGCGGGTGCGCATCGACACCGATCCCGACGGCGAGGTCGTCCGGGTGACATTGCCGACGATGAACTGAGCTGGCAGGGCCAAGTTCATTTTGCGTTAACTCGAATCGGGTGATTATGAGCGGGTGAGCACCCCTCGCGAGCATCCGGTCACCCCACCCGCCACCGACCCACGCAACGGCACCCGCATCCGCGGCACCGACGGCCGTTTCCGTCCCTCCCGGGCCGAACGGGCCGGCGCCGCCCGCGCCGACACGCTGGCCGACGACCCCGGCGGAGCCTCCTCCGGGTTGGACGAGGTCCTCGACCCCGCCGTGGCGACCCCCGAGACGGACGGCCCGGCGGCCGGCGGCCTGCAGCCGACCGCGCCATCAGCGGCCGACGACGACGAGTCGCCGGCCCCGCCTCCGCTGCCGGAGGACCGCTTCCTCAACCGGGAGCTGTCCTGGCTCGACTTCAACGCCCGGGTGCTCGCCCTCGCCGAGGACCAGCGCACTCCCCTGCTGGAGCGGGCCAAGTTCCTGGCGATCTTCGCCAGCAACCTGGACGAGTTCTACATGGTGCGGATCGCCGGCCTGAAGCGGCGGCTCTCCGCCGGCCTGCCGGTACGCGGAGGCGACCGCCTCCCCCTGCGGGCGCAGCTCGATCTGATCGCCGAGCGGACCGCCGCGCTGGGCGCCCGACACGCCGCCTGTTTCGTCGACGACGTGCTGCCCAAGCTGGCCGACGAGCGCATCCGAATCCTGCGCTGGGGTGAGCTGGGCGACGGTGAGCGGGAGCGGCTGCGCACCTACTTCCGGGAGCACATCTTCCCGGTGCTCACCCCGCTCGCGGTGGACCCGGCACACCCGTTCCCGTACATCTCGGGACGTTCGCTGAACCTGGCGGTGGCCGTCCGGGACCCGGACGGCGGTTCCGAGCTGTTCGCACGGGTGAAGGTGCCCAACAACGTCCCCCGCTTCGTCCGCGTCGACCGGGACCAGCCGGGCGTACGGATGCTGCCCGTCGAGGACCTGATCTCGGTACATCTCGGTCAGCTGTTCAGCGGAATGCAGGTGGTCGAGTGCCACCTGTTCCGGGTGACCCGCAACGCCGAGGTGGAGGTCGACGAGGACCGCGACGAGGACCTGCTCCAGGCCCTGGAGCGGGAGCTGGCCCGGCGCCGGTTCGGCCCACCGGTCCGGTTGGAGGTCGCCGCGTCGATCTCCGACCACATGCTGGAACTGCTCGTCCGCGAGCTGGACATGGACGACCAGGACGTGCTGCGCGTACCCGGTCTGCTCGACCTCTCCGCGCTCTGGCAGGTGTACGGCGAGGCCGACCGCCCGGACCTGAAGGACCCGCCGTTCGTACCGGCCACTCACCCCCGGCTCGCCGAGGGTGAGGTGCCGCGCAGTGTCTTCGCCACGCTGCGGGACGGGGACATCCTGGTGCACCACCCCTACCACTCGTTCGCGACGAGTGTGCAGCGCTTCATCGAGCAGGCCGCGGCCGACCCGAACGTCCTCGCCATCAAGCAGACCCTCTACCGGACCAGCGGCGACTCGCCGATCGTCGACGCGCTTGTCGACGCGGCCGCCGCCGGCAAGCAGGTGGTGGTGCTGGTGGAGGTGAAGGCCCGCTTCGACGAGGTGGCGAACATCGGCTGGGCCCGCACCCTGGAACGCGCCGGCTGTCACGTCGTGTACGGGCTGGTGGGGCTCAAGACGCACTGCAAGACCGCGTTGGTGGTCCGGCAGGAGGGCAACCAGATCCGCCGGTACTGCCACATCGGCACCGGCAACTACCACCCGAAGACCGCCCGGCTGTACGAGGACTTCGGCATGCTCACCGCCGACCCGGAGATCGGAGCGGACCTCACCGACCTGTTCAACGTGCTGACCGGCTACAGCCGGCAGACGGCCTACCGACGGCTGCTGGTGGCCCCGCAGGGCATCCGCAGCGGGCTCATCGAACGGATCGAGCGGGAGATCGCGCACGTCCGGCTCGGCATGCCCGGCCTGGTCCAGTTCAAGGTCAATTCGCTGGTCGACGAGGGCGTGACCGACGCGCTCTACCGGGCCTCCCAGGCCGGCGTCCACGTCGACCTGCTGATCCGGGGAATGTGCACACTGCGTCCGGGGGTGCCGGGCCTGTCGGAGAACATCCGGGTCCGCTCGATCCTGGGCCGCTTCCTGGAGCACTCCCGCATCTTCCGGTTCGGCAACAACGGCGAGGCGGAGTTCTGGATGGGCTCGGCGGACCTGATGCACCGCAACCTGGACCGGCGGGTGGAGGCGTTGGTGCAGGTGAGCGATCCGATCGCCCGGGCCGAGCTGGACCACGTGCTGACCGCCGCGATGAGCCCGGACATCGACGCGTTCGAGCTGGCCGGCGACGGCACCTGGACCCGGCGTACCGGCGGCGACGAGGCGGCCCGCGTGCATCTGCAGGAACTGCTGCTGCGCCGCGTCGGTGGCACGGCCGGCTGAGCGATCACCGCATAGGCTGAGCTGATGCTGGAGGAGGAGCAGAAGTACGCGGTGGACGACACCTTCGTGCTGCCCGACCTGTCCGCCAGCGCACCGACCGGTGGACGGGTCCGGGCGCTGCCGCCCGTGACGCTCGTCGCCCGCTATCTCGACACTGTCGACCTGCGGCTGGCCCGGTCCGGGGCGTCCCTGCGCCACCGCGACGGTGACGAGCTGCCGTGGACGGTGAAGCTGCCCACCGGCACCCCCGGCGTCCGGCACGAGATCTCCCGCCCCGGACCGGCCGGGCAGCCGCCGCCGGAGCTGGTCGAGCTGGTCACCGCGCTGCACCGGGGTGCGCCGCTGGCGCCGGTCGCGGTGGTGCGTACCGTCCGGCACGCCCACGAGGTGTGCGCCGGGGACGGCACGGTGCTCGCCGAGGTGGTGGACGACCGGGTGCGGGTCCTGGACGACGCCGGTGCCACCACGGGCGCGTTCCGCGAGGTCGAGGCCGAGCTGAAGGCCGGCGACCGCGACCTGCTGGGCCGCGTCGGCGAGGTGCTGCGCGACGCCGGGGCGCGGGCCGGCGCGTTCACCCCGAAGCACGTACGGGCGTTGGGGGCGGCCGCGCGGGCCGAACCCGACCTGGTCCCACCGGGCGGGCTGGCCGACGACCCGAGCGCCGGCGCGGTGGTCACCGAGGCGGTTCGCAAGGAGGTACGCCGTCTGCTGACGCACGACCCGCTCGTCCGGCTGCGCGGCTCGACCGAGGGCGGCGACAGCGCCGTACACCAGATGCGGGTGGCCTGCCGACGGCTGCGGAGCGACCTGCGGACCTTCCGGCCGCTGGTACGACGGAGTTGGGCCCGTCCCCTGCGCGACGAGCTGCGCTGGCTGGCCGGGGTGCTCGGGGAGGCGCGCGACGCCGAGGTGCTGCGCGACCGGCTGCGACGCACCGCGACCGCCGACCCGCTCAGCCCGCTCGACATGGACGCGGTCGGCCGGCTCGACGACGCTCTCGCGCGGCGGCAGCGACGGGCGCTCGCCGCCATCGACGGGGCGCTGCGCTCGCCGCGTTACCTGGCCCTGGTGGACGCGCTGGTGCTGGCCGCCCGCGCGCCCCGGCTCACCCGGCGGGCGGCCACCCCGGCGGCCCGGACGCTACCGAAGCTGGTGGCCCGCCCGTGGCGGCAGCTCACCGGTCCGGACGGCGTCGACGGTCTCGACCCCCTCGCGCCCGACGACCGCTGGCACGCCGTCCGCAAGGAGGGCAAGCAGGCCCGGTACGCGGTCACCGCCGTGCTCCCCGCGGTCGGCAAGGACGCCCGACGGCTGGCCCGCGCGCTGGCCCGGGTGCAGGACGTGCTCGGTGAGCACCAGGACGCCGCGGTGGCCGCCGAGACCTGGCTCGCCCTCGCCGCCGAGCGGCCGGACGACCACGAGGTGGCGGTCACCGCCGGACGGCTGGCCGAGCGGGAACGCGACACGGTCCACCGGATGCGGGCCCGGTTCCCGGACGCGTGGCATCGGGCAACCCGGCGACGGCGGACCAGATGGCTGCCGTGACGGGCATCCGGGCCGCCGGCGGGGTCTGCTGGCGGCCGACCGACGACGGCGTACGGGTCTGCGTCGTGCACCGCCCGCGCTACGGGGACTGGACGCTGCCCAAGGGCAAGTTGGAACCGGGCGAGCACCCGCTCGTCGCGGCGGTCCGCGAGGTGGCCGAGGAGGCCGACGTGCGCGGCGTACCGCAGGTGCGGCTGCCGTCGGTGCGCTACCGCAGCGAGGGCCAGGCCAAGCTGGTCGACTACTGGTCGATGCTCGCCGTCGCCGAGGGGGGTTTCCAGCCGGGCACCGAGGTCGACGACATCCGGTGGCTGACCGTCGACGACGCGATCCGGCTCGTCAGCTACCCGCACGACGCCGAGGTGCTGGCCGCGTTCGCCACCGTGCCACCGGTGACCGCGACTGTCGCGCTGGTGCGGCACGGGCACGCCGGCAAACGGGCCACCTGGACCGGGCCGGACACCGCCCGTCCGCTCGACGACGAGGGGTGGGCCCAGGCGTACGCGCTGGCCCCGCTGATCGCCGTGGTCCGGCCGGCCCGGCTGCTGTCGGCCTCGGCGCGCCGGTGCGTGCAGACGCTCGACCCTGCCGCCGCGCTGCTCGACCTGCCCATCGAGGTCTGCGGCGACCTGGACGAGCCGCAGCCGGGCCAGCAGCGCGACGAACGGGTGCTGGCCACCGCCGCCCAGCTGCTGGAGCTGGGCTGCGCCGGCGGGCAGGTGGCGGTGTGCAGCCAGGGCAAGGTGCTGCCCGGCGCGTTGGAGCGGCTGACCGGCCGCGCCGACGAGGATTTCACCACCCCGAAGGGCGGCGGCTGGCTGCTCGCCTTCGGCGGGGACAGACTGCTCGCCACCGACCGCCTGTGACGCGCCGACCGCCACGCTGGGGCGTTGGGCGGCGCAGGGTCACCGAGATCAGGCTCCGCTGACGCCGGGTGCGTCAGCGCGGCGGCAGCGCGACGGTCACCGCCACCGGCAGGTGATCGCTGGCCTCGCCGCGCGGCGCGACCGGGTCCGTCGCCGTCAGTCCGGGTGAGACGAAGACGTGGTCGATCTGCTCCCGGGGGTCGTCGGCGGGGCTCGTCGCCAGTGGTCGGGAACCCGCCAACGCGTCCACCAGGCCCGCCGCCGTGAACTGCCCGAACGCCTCGTCACCCGGTTCGGTGTTCAGGTCGCCTGCCACGACGAGTGGCCGTCCCGCCGCGTACCCCGTGGCGAAGTCGGCGACCGCGCGGGCCTGGACCACCGGCCCGCGCCCGGGCGGTGGTTGCAGGTGGGTGCTCACCACTGCGGCACGTACGCCGTCGCCGAGGTCGAGTGTCACGGCGAGGGCCTGCGCGCCGGTGGGCGCCCCGACTGCCGGCAACGGCAGGGACTTCGGCTCGGTGACCGGCCAGCGGCTGAGCACCGCGTCACCCCACACGGGGTCGGCGGCCGGCCCGAAGACGTACGGCATACCGAGCCGGTCGGACAGCAGGTCCAAGGTGTCGTGGCCGCCGTTGAGCAGCCAGCCCCGGTCCACCTCGCTCAAAAGCACCACGTCGGGCCGCTGCCCGTGGATCGCGGCGGTCAGCGCGGTCAGGTCGAACCGGCCGTCCAGGCCGAAGCCCATCCGGACGTTGTACGCCACCACCCGCAACCGCTCCGGCGGACCCTCCCGGTTGCTGGCCACCGGGAGTTCCTCGTTGACGAGCGGCGCCAGCAGGGCCAGCACGGTCACCGCGGCCGTGGTCGGCAGTGGTGCCAACGGTCCGGGGAGCCGGAGGTGGGTGGGACGGGCCGCCAGGGCCACGGCGGCGACCACCCCGGCCACCACCACCGGTACGGCGGCGTTGGGGTAGCCGAGGTCGTAGGCGGAGTAGTAACCGACCGAGCCGAGCACGAAGACGAGCATGCCGCCGGCCACGGCGTAACCCCGGCGGGCCGCCGCCCGCCGGCCGTCGTCGGCCTCCTGGGCAGCAGGGTCCCGGTCGGGTCCGTCGGTGGCGGCGGTCTCAGGCCCGGCGACGCCGTCGGTGACGGCGAGGCACGCGCCGAGGCCGACGGCGCTGAGCAGCATGGCCACGACCAGCAGGTCGCCACTGTCGAGGGCGAAGAGCACCGCGCCCGCCAGCAGGGCCGCCGGCCCGAGCGGTCGGGCCCACCGACGGTTCGGGCCCGTCAGCGCGGCCAGCAGGAATCCGCCGACCGCCACCGGCACCGGCGCCAGACCGAAGAGCGGTGAGCGGGCGACAGACCCACCCGCTTCCAGGTACGACATCCCGGCCTGCGCCAGCGCCGGAGCGAGGGCCACCATGCCGGACAGCAGCAGCGTCGGCCCGAACAGCAGCCACGATCGGGCGCCGGCGCGGCCGGGCGGCGCGGCGGGCAGGGCCGCGTCGAGCAGGAACAGCGCCACCGCGACGCTGCTGAGCAGCCACGCCACCCAGCCGCCACGCCAGACGAGATCGTAGGTGTCCAGTAGCGCGTGACCGACGGCGTTGACCGCCAACCCGAGCGCCAACCCGGGCACCGGGCGGTCGGTGCCGGCGGCGACGCCGACCAGCCACACCAGCCCGGCCAGCAGACCCGCGGTGGCCAACCAGAGCTGGGGACGACCGCCGGGAGTCGCGGTGAGTGCGAGACGGGCCACGGCCAGCGCGACGGCCGAGACGACGGTCACCGGGCGGGCACCGACCCGGCGGACCAGGGCCGGCGCGGCCAGCGCCAGGACGAACCAGCCGAGCGCGAACGCGCCCATCAGCTCGGCAGGAGTGGACGCGGCCTGCCCGAAGATGGTGATGATGCCGGGTAGCCAGACCCGCAGCACGTCGATGAGCAGGATGACGCCCAGCGCGAGCGATCCGGTGGTGAGCTGGCGGTAGCGCACCGGCGCCCCACTTCCCGTCGACGGACCGGCACGAAGGGGGAACCGGCACGGCGATTCTGCGCGTACGACCCGACCCGGTCAACGGTCCCGGCACGCGCAAGGGGCGCCCACCACGCGGGTGGACGCCCCTTGCGCTGGCCGTCGGTCAGCGCTTGCTGGCCGCCTTCTTGGCCGGAGCCTTCTTCGCAGGCGCCTTCTTCGCCGCCGTGCTCTTGCTCGTCGCCGCCGCGGTGGTCTTCTTCGCCGTGGCGGACTTGGCCGCGACGCTCTTCTTCGCCGGGGCGGTCTTCTTGCTGGCGACCGTCTTGGTCGCCGTGGTGGTCTTGCTCGCCTTGGCCGGGGCGGTCTTCTTGCTGGCCGCCGTCTTGGTGGCGGTGGTGGTCTTGCTCGCCTTGGCCGGGGCGGTCTTCTTGCTCGCCGTCTTGGTGGCGGTGGCCTTGGTGCCGGCCGTCTTGGCCGTGGCCTTGGTGGCGGCGGCCTTGGTGCCGGTCGCCTTGGCCGTGGTGGTCGCGGTCTTCTTCGCCGCCACCGTGGCCTTCGGCACCTTGCCGCTGGCCACCATCTCCTTGAACCCGGCGCCGGGACGGAAGGTCGGGACGGATGTCTTCTTGACCTTCACCGCCTCGCCGGTACGCGGGTTGCGCGCTGTTCGTGCGCCACGCACACGCTTTTCGAATGCTCCGAATCCGGTGATCGCCACCTTCTCGCCCTTGGTGACCGCCGCCTGGACCTCAGTGAGGACCGCGTCGAGCGCGGCCGTCGCCGTCTTCCGGTCCCCCAGGCGAACGGCGAGCGCCTCGATGAGCTCGGCCTTGTTCACGACTTCCTCCCGATTGTGCAACTGACTCGACGCGAGCCATTCTGCGCGCACCGTATGCCCTGTAGTGCCTGGACACAAACATTCGGCGGAAAAAAGCCCTTGTGTCGTAACGGATTCGCCCCCACCGGTTGGACCGGTGGGGGCGAAATCCGATGTGGGGGTGGGCGTACGGCTATGCCACCGAGGGCAGGAACGACTGTCGGGTCGCCTCGTAGGAGTCGATGTCAGCGGCGTGTCGGAGGGTGAGTCCAATGTCGTCCAGGCCCTCCAACAGGCGCCAGCGGCTGAAGTCGTCCAGCGGGAACGACCAGGTCGCATCCCCTGCCCGGAGCTGTCGGGCGGTCAGGTCGACGGTCACCGGCGTCGTCGGCTCGGCTTCGACGAGATCCCACAACTCCTCGACGGCTTTCAATTCCAACTCGACCGGCAGCAGGCCCTCCTTGAGTGCGTTACCGCGGAAGATGTCACCGAAGCGCGGGGCCACGACAGCACGGAAGCCCCAGTCCCGCAGCGCCCAGACGGCGTGCTCCCGCGATGATCCGGTGCCGAACTCCGGTCCGGCGATGAGGATCGACGCCCCGGAATAGGATTCATCGTTGAGCACGAATGACGGATCTTCCCGCCAGGCGTTGAACAGTCCGTCGGCGAAACCGGTGCGGGTCACCCTCTTGAGGTACACGGCCGGGATGATCTGATCGGTGTCCACGTTGGACCGACGCAGTGGCACGGCCGTACCGGTGTGGGTGGTGAACTTGTCCATCTCGTCGGTCCCTTCTACAGGTCGGCGGGGGCGGCCAGCCGGCCGACCACGGCGGTGGCGGCGGCGACCGGCGGGGACACCAGATGGGTACGTCCGCCCCGGCCCTGCCGGCCCTCGAAGTTGCGGTTGGAGGTGGAGGCGGAGCGCTCGCCCGGCTTGAGCGTGTCGGGGTTCATGCCCAGGCACATCGAGCAGCCGGCGAACCGCCATTCGGCGCCCGCGTCGGCGAAGACCTTGTCCAGCCCCTCGGCTTCGGCGGCCTCCCGCACCGCGGCGGAGCCGGGTACCACGAGCATCCGCACCCCGTCGGCGACCCGGTGACCGCGCAGCACGTCGGCGGCGGCCCGCAGATCCTCCAGGCGGCCATTGGTGCAGGAACCCACGAAGACCACGTCGATGGGCAGCTCCCGCAGCGGCGTGCCGGGGCGCAGATCCATGTACTCCAGGGCCCGGCGGGCGGCGGCGCGCTCCGCGTCGGTGACGAACTCCTCCGGGTCGGGCACCGGCGCACTCAGCGGCGCGCCCTGCCCCGGGTTGGTGCCCCAGGTGACGAACGGCGTGATCCGGCTGGCGTCCAGCGTCACCTCGGCGTCGAAGCGGGCGCCCTCGTCGGTGGGCAGCGTCCGCCACCAGTTCAGCGCCGCGTCCCAGTCGGCGCCCTGCGGCGCGTTCGGCCGACCCTTGAGGTACGCGAAGGTCGTCTCGTCCGGCGCGATCATGCCGGCCTTGGCGCCCCACTCGATGGACATGTTGGCGATCGTCATCCGCCCCTCCATGGAGAGGTTGCGGATCGCCTCGCCGCGGTACTCCACGATGTGCCCGCGGCCGCCGCCGGTGCCCACCTGGGCGATCAGCGCGAGCACCAGGTCCTTCGCGGTGACACCCGGCGCGAGCTGGCCGGTGACGTTCACGGCCATCGTCTTCGGTCGGCTCTGCGGCAGCGTCTGGGTGGCCAGCACGTGCTCCACCTCGCTGGTGCCGATGCCGAAGGCGAGCGCGCCGAACGCGCCGTGGGTGGCGGTGTGCGAGTCGCCGCAGACGATCGTCATGCCCGGCTGGGTGACGCCCAGCTGCGGGCCGATGACGTGCACGATGCCCTGGTTGTCGTCTCCGAGCGGGTGCAGCCGTACCCCGAACTCGGCGCAGTTGCGGCGCAGCGTCTCGATCTGCGTACGCGACGTCGGGTCCGCGATGGTGAGCAGGTCACCGCGGCGGAGGCGGAACGCCGGATCGTCGTACCCGGTCGGGGTGTTGTGGTCCTCGGTCGCGAGGGTCAGGTCGGTACGACGCACCCGGCGCCCGGCGAGCCGGAGCCCGTCGAACGCCTGCGGGCTGGTCACCTCGTGCAGCAGGTGCAGGTCGATGAAGAGCAGATCCGGCTCACCAGCGGCGGACCGTACGACGTGCGCGTCCCAGACCTTCTCGGCCAGGGTCCTCGGCTCAGGAGTGACTCCCACCATCTGGACATCCTAAATTCTGGGAGGTAAGTTTCGGCTTGTGGGACACAGTATGAGCGGTGTCGGCGTTCTCGACAAGGCGGTGGTCATCCTGGCCGCCTGTGTCGACGGCGCCAGCCTTGCCGAACTCGTTGAACGCACCAAGCTGCCCCGGGCCACCGCGCACCGGCTGGCGCAGGCCCTGGAGATCCACCGGATGCTGGTCCGGGACACACAGGGCCGTTGGCGCCCCGGGCCTCGGCTCGGTGAACTGGCCAACGCCGCCCCGGACGTCCTGCTGACCGCCGCCGAGCCTCTGCTCGCCGCGCTACGCGACGCCACCGGTGAGAGCGCCCAGCTCTATCTGCGCCGCGCCGACGAGCGGATCTGCGTGGCCGCCGCCGAGCGGGCCAGCGGCCTGCGGGACACCGTCCCGGTGGGCTCGGTGCTGCCGATGACCGCCGGCTCGGCGGCCCAGATCCTGCTCGCGTGGGAGCCGCCGGAGGCGGTGATGCCGCTGCTGCCCCGCAGCAAGTTCACCGGCCGCACCCTGGCCGAGGTGCGCCGCCGGGGCTGGGCACAGAGCGTCGCCGAGCGGGAGGCGGGTGTGGCGAGCGTCTCCGCCCCGATCCGCGACCGCACCGGCCGCGTGATCGCCTCGATCAGCATCTCCGGCCCCATCGAACGCCTCGGCCGCCGCCCCGGCGAACGCCACGCCATGGCCGTCGTGAGAGCCGGCCAACGCCTCTCCGGCCTCTAACCCCACCCCCACCACCCCCACCAGCTGCCCGCTCGCCCGCCCGCCCCTGCCCGCCCGCCCGCCTGCTCCCCGTTGATCATGAAGTTGTTGTCCCGACACGCCGACGCGGATGGCAATAGCTTCATGATCAACGGGGCGGGCCGGGCGAGGGCCGGACCCGGGGGCTGGGTGGGGATATGGAGAAAGGCTCACCTCGCGGGGCGAGGTGAGCCTTTGGTTGTAGCCCCGACCGGATTCGAACCGGCGCTACCGCCTTGAGAGGGCGGCGTCCTGGGCCGCTAGACGACGGGGCCAGAACTTTCCTGTTCACCACCCTTGCGGGCGGTGCGGCTTGTAGTCTAGCGGCACCGTGCGCGAAGGCGAGAACCGGGTACGGGCAACAGCCGTGGGTGGGGTGGCCAAGATCGACTCGGGTTCCGTGAACTCGGCCTATCAACCGCCTCAGGACACCACGGTCTCATGCAAGCCGAGTCGATCAAGCCAGGCCGCCACAAGCCAGGCCGCCACAAGCCAGGCCGCAACAAGCCAAGCCGCCACAAGCCAGGCCACGCCGCGACCGGCAGGCGGCGGACACGAAACAGCCCGCCTCACCGCAGTGAGACGGGCTGTGCACGATGTAGCCCCGACCGGATTCGAACCGGCGCTACCGCCTTGAGAGGGCGGCGTCCTGGGCCGCTAGACGACGGGGCCAGAACAACTTTTTGCTCCCCCACCCTCGTCGGGCGGAGGAGCTGCACTCCACCGGAGACCGCTCTCCGCCCCCGTAGGGACGGAGCCGATCTCCGTCAGAATCCAGCGTCCCGGGATTCTCGCGAATCCCAGCTGCGCTGGGGTACCAGGACTCGAACCTAGACTAACTGAACCAGAATCAGTCGGGCTGCCAATTACCCCATACCCCATTGGCCCCTTGCGGCGCCGGGAGTGAACATTACCCTCCCGGTGCCAGCAGGCCAAATCCGATCCCCCCGAACCGCCCGTGAGCTGCGGAAACAGGGGCATCGAACCGATCAGGCGACGGGGACCACCGGGTTGCTGAGCTCGCCGATGCCCTCGATCCGCACGGCGACCGTATCCCCCTCGACGAGCGGGCTAACCCCCGCCGGGGTGCCGGTGAGCACCACGTCTCCGGGCAGCAGCGTCATCACGTGCGAGATGTACGACACCAGGCCGACAACGTCGAAGACCATGTCCTTCGTCCGGCCGAGCTGACGTACCTCCATCTCGTCGGGGTTGCGACCCACCTCACACCGGATCTCCAGGTCGGAGACGTCCAGGCCGGTGGTGATCCAGGGGCCGATCGGGCAGAACGAGTCGAAGCCCTTGGCGCGGGTCCACTGCCCGTCCGAGCGTTGCAGGTCCCGGGCGGTCACGTCGTTGGCGCAGGTGTAGCCGAAGATGGCGCGTTCGGCGGCGGCCCGGTCGGCCCGGCGGGCGCCCGGTGCGCCGATCACGACGGCCAACTCGGCCTCGTGCTCGACCTGCTTGGAGAAGATCGGCAGCCGGATGGCGTCGCGGGGGCCGATCACCGAGGTGGACGGCTTGAGGAAGAGCAACGGCTCCTTGGGCACCTCGTTGCCGAGTTCGGCGGCGTGGTCCGCGTAGTTGCGGCCCACACAGACCACCTTGCTGGGCAGGATCGGCGAGAGCAGCCGTACGTCGGAGAGGGCCCAGCGGGCCCCACTGAAGGAGAGCTGGCCGAACGGGTGACCCTCGATCTCGGCGATGGTCAGGCCCTGCGGCCCGGCCTCCGGTTCGCCCTCGACGGCACCGAACGACATTCCCTTGGCATGAGCGAAACGAGCGATACGCACCCGGTCAATCTAGCCCCGCCGAGGCGTCCACCGGCCACAACGGCGGGCCGGTGTGCGCAACCCGTCAGTGGCGGCGGCACCCTACCCCTCTTCCGGGTGGCCGGGGCGGGATTCCGCGCTTCGTACCCGCACGGAGGCCGGACGGCCCTAGCGTCGGCTCCGGAGGTTCGTTCGTATGCCTGCATCGACACGACACCACAGAGCCCTGGCAGTGTTCGTACACTGCCTCGGCATCCTCGCCGCCGTGCCGGCCCTGCCCGCGGCGGCCCCGGAGGCGGCGGCCGCGCCACGACCAGCGGCCGTCACGACGCCACCGGCCGCGCCACCGCCCAGAGCCGCGCCGCCACCCACGACCGGGCCGACGGCGGTCGGACCGGCGATGGCGGTGGCGGTGGCCGCGCGGGCGACCAGCGCGGAACCGACCCCGCCCTCGGCGCCACCGGCGGTGGCACCACCCTCACGGGCACCCGCCCCGGCGCCCCCGCCTCCGGTCACGGTGGCGGTCGCGCCGGAGAGCAGTCCGGCACCGCGCTACCGGATCCACGTCCGCAACGTGGGCAACTCGCCCGTCGACACCACAGTGCGTCAGGAGCTGCCGTCCGGCTCGTCGGCGACCGCGATCAGCGCGGGCGGCCAGTCCAGTCGCTCCGGCGGGTCCAGGGCCGAGGTGACGTGGCGGTTGCGGTTGCCCGCCCACAGCAGCACCACGCTGGGCACGGCCCTGACCGCGACCGCGCCGGGCCAGCCGCTGACCGCGCCGGCCTGCGCGTTCACCAGTGACGGCACCCGGCCGTACGACTGCGCCACCGCCACCTGGCGGGCGGCGGGCGCCGCTCCGGCGGCCGAGGTCACCGAGGCGCCGCCGTGGCGGCGGTACCCGGTGCTGCTGGCCGGCCTGGGGATTCTGCTGCTGATCAGCGCCGTCGTGGTCTGGGTGTGGCGTCGACGACGCGGACGAGGAGGACGACGGGTGACCGCCGCCGCCCTCGCCGACGGGGCAACGGACGGTGGCCACGGAACGATCTACCCGCGCCCGGCGACGCCGAGCCCGAGCCGACGTCGGCGTACGCCGCCGGTCTGGCTGCTGGTCGGCGCGGCGGCGGTGGTCCTGGCGGGTGTGGTCGGCACGGCCGGCTGGACGGCGACCCGACAGGTCTCGTCGATCGACACCCAGAAGCAGCCGACCAGCGGCGCGTGGCGGGGTACCGGGGTTGCCGGCCCGATGGGCATGCCGCTGCGGGAGTCCGCGTTCGAGTTCACCGTCTACCGGATGACGTGCGGCGCGGCGGGGAGCGCGGCCACCGCACCGGGGGCCAGCGCGCCGCCGCCGGGTGCGCGCAGCTGTCAGGCGACCGTGGGTGTGCGCAACCTCACCGGAGCCCAGCAGCCCTGGCACGGCCAGTTGCAACGGGCCTACCTGCCCGGCAACCGGTGGGTGAGCACGGACGAGCCGGCCACCCGGGCGGCCAACCTGGGCCGGGACGTCTTCGCCAACCCGGTGGCCGCGGGCAGTCGGGTGGTGCTCCCGCTGGTCTTCACCGTGGACGGGCAGGACCCGCCCCGGCAGCTGGAGCTGCGCAGCGGGGTGTTCTCCGCCGGCGTCCGGGTGCAGATGCCCTGACCGGCGAGCGGGCGGCGGTCGTACCCTGGGGTCCGTGACCGCCGCCCTCGCCCCCGCCGTGCTCGACGTGGCGACCTGGCAGGCCCGCCGCCGGGCCCACGAGGAGCGGGTGGACGCCTGGCTGACGCCGCACCTGGCCCGCCGACGTCGTGGTGAGCGGCATCCGGTGGAAGACTTCCTGTTCACCTACTACTCGCACCGGCCGGCGCAGCTCCGCCGCTGGCACCCCGGCGCGGGGGTCGGGCTGCGCGACGCGGATCCGACCGAATTCGGTCGGGACTACCGCGCCACGTCCGTCGGGGTCACGCTCCACACCGAGGGAGTACGCGTCAGACGCGGCGAGTCGATCGCGTGGATCCGTTCGCTGCTGGGGGCCACGGCGGGCCGAGCGCCGCACTTCGGCTGCTTCGGGATGCACGAGTGGGCGATGGTGTACCGGCAGACCCGCGAGGAGCTGCGCCACAACGCCTGGCCGCTGCGGCTGGCCCCGGAGCGGACCGCCGAGGTCGTCGAGGAGCGCGGCGTGCGGTGCAGCCACTTCGACGCGTACCGCTTCTTCACCCCGTCCGCCCGGCCGCTGAACCTGCTCAACCCGACCCGCGAGACGCAGCACGCGAACGAGCAGCCGGGCTGCCTGCACGCCAACATGGACCTCTACAAGTGGGCGTACAAGCTGTCGCCGCTGGTGCCGTCCGAGCTGCTGGCGGACTGTTTCGAGCTGGCCCGCGACATCCGCACGCTGGACATGCGCGCCAGCCCGTACGACCTGGCGGCGCTCGGCTGTCCGCCGGTGCGGGTGGAGACGCCGGAGGGTCGGGCCGAGTACGTCACGGCGCAGCGCGGGTTCGCCGATCGCGCGGCCGTGCTCCGCGACCGTCTGCTCGCGGCGGTCCCCTAGCCGCCTTGTCAGCGCGGGCGGGACCGTAGGCCGTCGAGGAGCAGCGCGACCACCGCGGCCAGATCGTCGTCGAGGCCCGGCTCGTTCCATTCCGTCCGGTGCGACGGGTGGTGGAAGCGTGCGGTGGCCTGGAGCAGCGCGCGGCCGGCCACCGCCGGGTCGGGCACGCTGAACTCGCCGGCGGCCACGCCGTCCGCCACGATCAGGCTGAGCTGACCGGCGAGGACCTCCAGGTGGGTGGCGACCGCTCCCTCGGAGAGCGTGGCGAGCTGGTGGAAGTTGTCGAACAGCTCCGGGTCCTCCCGGGCCATCCGCCGCTTGGTGCCGCTCAGCTCGGCCAGCCATCGGCGCAGCCGCTCGGGTGCGGGACCGGTGCCGGTGGCGACGTCGATCAGCGGGGTCGACACCCGCGCCAGCCAGCGTTCGGCCACCGCCTCGCGCAGCGCGGCCTTGCTGGCGAAGTGGCGGTAGACGCTGCCGTGGCTGACGCTCAGCGCGCGGGCCACGTCGAGCACGGTGGCCTTCGCCGGGCCGTACCGACGCAGCACCTCCTCGGCGGTGTCGAGGATGCGGTCGGCCGTCAGGGCGGTGGCGTCGCTCATCGTCCCAGCCTCCCTGACGACGCCGGCGGTCGTGGCGCGACCCCCGGCCCGCGGTCGCGCCACGACCGGGCCGTCATGCCCGCTCGCTGTCCAGGAACGCCATCTGCGCCTCGTCGTACCGGGTGCCGGCGACCGCGCTGGACGGTACGGCAGCCTCGATCGCGGCCAGGTCGGCGTCGGTCAGCGTGACCGTCGCGGCGCCGAGCGCCTCGGTCAGCCGCTCCCGACGGCGGGCGCCGATCAACGGCACGATGTCCTCGCCCCGGGACAGCACCCAGGCGATGGCGATCTGCGCCACGGTGACCCCACGCGCCTCGGCGACGGCGCGCAGCGCGTCCACCAGGACGAGGTTGCGATCCAGGTTCGCGCCGGCGAACCGGGGCAGGTGGCTGCGGAAGTCTCCGGCGGTGGTCTGCCGCTGCGGCGTCCAGTGGCCGCTGATCAGGCCCCGGGACAGCACCCCGTACGCGGTGATGCCGACACCCAGCTCGCGGGCCGTCGGCAGGATCGCGGCCTCGATGTCGCGGGAGACTAGCGAGTACTCGATCTGGAGGTCACTGACGGGGTGCACGGCGTGCGCACGCCGCAGCGTCTCGGCGTTCACCTCGGACAGGCCGATGTGCCGGATGTGGCCCGCTTTCACCAGGTCTGCCAGCGTGCCCATCACGTCCTCGATCGCCACGTCCGGTGCCAGCCGGGCCGGGCGGTAGATGTCGACGTGGTCGGTGCCGAGCCGGCGCAGCGTGTACGCCAGGAAGTTCTTGATCGCGACGGGTCGGACGTCGTTGCCGTTCCAACCACCGTCGACGTCGCGCAGCGCGCCGAACTTGACGCTGATCACGGCATTGTCGCGGTTGCGGCCGCGCAGGGCGTCGCGCAGCAGCATCTCGTTGTGACCCATGCCGTAGAAGTCGCCGGTGTCGAGCAGGGTGACGCCGGCGTCCAACGCCGCGTGGATGGTGGCGATGCTCTCGGCCTCGTCGGCGGGGCCGTAGAGGTCCGACATGCCCATCAGGCCGAGCCCGAGGGCGGAGACGGTGGGGCCGTTGCTGCCGAGGGTGCGGGTGTCCATGACGTTCTTCCTCTCCTGGGTGACACGTCGACCATACACACTTCGACTAACAGATTCCAGATTCTGTCACCCGAGGGCAGGAGAGGTTGCCCACACGGTGCGGTCATCATCGCTAGTCGCCGTCGACGCGGCGGTCGCGCTTGCGCTGCGACTGGCGCTTCTTCTCGGCCAACCGGCGCTCCTTCGCACCCCGGGACGGCCTGGTCGCGCGACGCGGCGGCGGGGGCGGGGCGGCGGCCTCGCGCAGCAGCGCGAGCATCCGCTCGCGTGCCGCCTCCCGGTTGGCGAGCTGCGCCCGGTGCTCGCTGGCCGCGATCGTCAGCACACCGTCGACCAGGCGGTTGGCGAGACGCGCCAACGCCCGCGCCCGCAGCGACTCGGGTACGGCCGGGGAGTTGGCCAGGTCGTAGCTCAGCTCGACCCGGGAGTCCGCCGTGTTCACTCCCTGCCCACCGGGGCCGGACGAGCGGGAGAAACGCTCCCGCAGTTCCCCGGCGGGGACGACCCACCGGTCGGTCACCCGCAGTCCGTCGTCCACGCCCCGAGGCTAGCCCGCCGCCGGTCGTGCCGGGTCACCGGCGCGAAGGCTCACTCTGCGTCGTGGACGAGGTGGGAGCCGGGCCGGCGGTCTCGTCGTCCGAACCGACCGCGGCGTACGCCACCGCGCCGAACAGCAGCAACCCGACCACCGCGGCCTTCACGGCGACCCCGCGGATCAGCAACCACGCGCCGCGGCGAGCGCCGGGCACCGAGTTCTTCGCGGTCCGGTAGTCGGTCCACCCGCGCCGTGCCCGGGCGTACGCCGACCCCACCGCCCATCCGATGACCAGGCCCACCAGCAGGAGGACCGTGAGAAGAGGACGCTCCACCCGAGTCAGTATCCATACCGAGCGTCATATTTCCATGGTCCGATGGCATCGGGCCGGATATCCGACACTGGCGGCGGCCCGCTGGGCCGTTCGGGCAGGTCAGCCGCCCTTGCCGATGATCGTGTCGGCGGTCCGCTGCACCTGCTCGATCGGGATGGCGAAGCCGATACCGATCGAGCCGTTTCCGTCGATGGTGGCGATGGCCGTGTTCACTCCGACCACCTCGCCCCGGGCGTTGACCAGCGGCCCGCCCGAGTTGCCGGGGTTGATGGACGCGTCGGTCTGCACCGCGCGGTGCCGGTTGTTGCCCAGCCGCACCTGGCGGTCCAGAGCGCTGACGATGCCCGCGGTGACCGTCCCGGACAGACCCAGCGGTGAACCCACCGCCAGCACCGGCTCACCGACCCGGGTGGCACCCGGCTTGGCCAGCGGCAGCGGGGCGAGCCCGGCCGACGGTGGCACCTTCAGCACCGCCAGGTCGCTGCGTGCCTCCCGACCGACCACCTCGGCTTCGTACCGCCGGCCGTCGGGCAGTTCCACAGTCACCGGTCCCCCACCGCCCTTGGCCAGGATGTGGTCGTTGGTGACGAGGTGCTGCTGGTCGTCGATGGCGAAGCCCGAGCCCGTCGCGGACGCGCCGTTCGCGCCGCCGGCGAGCACCGACACCACGCCGGGCACGGTCCGCTCGGCGGCGGTGACCAACTCCGCCGGCACCGGCGCGGCGGATGCCGCCGCCGGCCCGGCGCCGCCGTCCCGGCTGGCCACCACCCCGCCGGCCAGTGCGCCCGAGACAGCCGAGACCGCCACGACCGCCAGGGCGGCGAGCAGCCGGCCGGAGCGCCGCCCGCCGGGGTCCCGCCCCGAGCCGGGAGCGTCCCACCACCCTCGCCCGTCCGGATCGAGGTCCGGTGAGATGAACCAGGGACCGCGCGGTTCGCCCAGTCCGGTCTGCACTGCCATGCGTACTCCTCACGGTCGACGTCTGCTGCGGGTCAGGGCAGTCGGGAGAACCAGCGCATCGAGCCGGCGGCGGCGCCCATCGCGAACACCAGCCCGAGGCCGATGAACCGCGCCGAGACGTCCTGGCGTTCGGTGCGGTAGCCGACCGAGCTGCCGATGTCGTCGTAGACGGCGCGCAGCTCGTCGATGGTGCTGGCCTCGTGGAACATCCCGCCGGTCTCGTCGGCGACGGCCCTGAGCGTCTGCCCGTCGACCGGCACCTGGATCGGCCGTCCGCCCCGGTCCACGAACCCCGACGGCGTACCGAAGGAGATCGCGTGCACCGGCACCTTCGCCGCGACCGCCTCCGCCGCCGCCTCCATCGGGTCCATCCCCGACGTGTTGGCCCCGTCGGAGAGCAGGATGATCCGGGCCGGCGGTGTCTCCTTCGCGGCCTCGCTGTCCAGGCTCTTGACCGCGCCGAGTGAGGTGTTGATGGCCTCGCCGATGGCGGTGCCCTGCACACCGGTCACCCCCTCGGCGAGGCGGCCGATGCCCTCGTCCAGGGCGTCCCGGTCGGTGCCGGGCGGCACCAGGACGGCGGCGCTGCCGGCGAACGCGACGAGCCCCACGTTGAACTCGTCGGGCAGGCCGTCGACGAACCGTCGGGCCGCCTGCTTCGCCGCCGCGAGCCGGTCCGGCTCGACATCGGTGGCGAGCATCGACGTGGACACGTCGACGGCCACCATCACGGTGGCACGCTCGCGGGGGACCCGGACCTCGGCGGAGGGCCGGGCGAAGCCGACCACCAGCAACGCCAGCATGGCCAGGAACAGCCCGGCGGGTACGTGCCGTCGCCAGGCCGGACGTTCGGGCGCCACCCGGTCGAGCAGCCGCAGGTTGGTGAAGCGGACGGCGTACCGCGCACGTCCCCGCTGCATCACCAGGTACGCGACGACCAACGCGAGCACGGCGACCAGCAGCCACAGCCGCAGTGGAGACTCCCAGCTCACGCGGCACCTCCCCGGGCGGCCCCGGCCGGCGCGGCGGCCATCCGCCGTTGGGCGTGCACGTGACGGACGATGTCCGCGCTGGCATCGCGGTCGGTACGCAGCGCCAGGTGTGCCGCCGCGCTCCGGCGCAACGACTGCCGGACCTGGTCACGCTGGGCGGCGGCAGCCGCGGCGTAGCGCTCCCGCAGTCGGCGGTCCGATGTGCACACCTCGCGGCGACGGCCGGTCTCCGGGTCGACGAGCGTGATCAGACCGACGTCGGGGAGCTCCAGCTCACGTGGGTCGGTCACCTCGATCGCCAGCACCTGGTGACGTACGGACAGCCGGCGCAGCGTCCGCTCCCAGGGCGGCGGCTCATTCGGGTCGTCCGGCAGACCGTCGAGGAAGTCGGAGACCACCACGACGAGGCCGCGCTGGTGGGCCACCCGGTGCAGGGCGTCGAGCCCGTCCGCCAGCTCCGGAGCCGGTGGGGACGCCGTCGACCGCCGCCCCGGCCGACCGGTGGGCGCGGTCGCACGCGGGGCCGTCAGCAACGTCCGCAGCAGACCAAGCAGATGGGTACGCCCGCTGCGGGCCGGAAAGCGTCGTACCCCGTCGGCACCCAGCACCTGGGCGCCCAACCGATTGCCGACGCCGGCGGTCAGGAAACCGACCGCCGCCACCGCGGTCACCGCCAACTCCCGCTTGTCCAGCTCCGCGGTGCCGAACTCC
Source organism: Micromonospora sp. NPDC005172 (assembly GCF_040608555.1). NCBI lineage: Bacteria > Bacillati > Actinomycetota > Actinomycetes > Micromonosporales > Micromonosporaceae > Micromonospora > Micromonospora sp. NPDC005172. Next base: position 58,126 of record NZ_JBEXIL010000024.1, on the reverse strand, counting down.
ATGCTGGCGCTGGAATCCACGAGCAGCCAGGTCGTCAGTTCCCGGTCGGCGTCGACCTGGCGGACGTGCGGCACAGCGGTCCGGGCCGTCACCGCCCAGTCCATCCGGCGGACCTCGTCCTCCCCCGGCCGGTACTCCTTGCTGCCGGCGGGTTCGCTGCCCGGCCCGGGCAGCAGGCCGCGATACTGGCCATGCAGCAGACCGTCGAGTCGCCGGGTGACGGTCAGTTCGAGTCGGCGCAGCCGCTGATCGGGAGTCAGCTCGGCCAGGCCCGGGTCGGGCGACGGGCCCGCCGTCGTACGGCTGGCGCGTCTCATGCCGCCGCCAGATCGGGCGTTTGCTGCGGGTGCCCGGCGGCCAGTCGGGGCGGAGGCACCGCCTCCACGAGCCGCCGGACGATGCTCTCCGCCGAGACTCCGTCGGCCACGGCGTCGAAGGACAGCACCAACCGGTGGGACAGCACGTCCACCGCCAACTCCCGGACGTCCTCGGGCAGCACGTACTCCCGTCCGCGCAGCAGCGCCTGCGCCCGGGCGGCGGCGACCAGGCCCAGCGTGGCCCGCGGGCTGGCGCCGTACGCGAGCAGCGGCGCGATGTCCGCCAGGCCGAACCGGCCCGGGTCGCGGGTGGCGAGGATCAGCCGGACCACGTACTCGGCCAGGGCGTGGTGGACGAAGATCCGCTCGGCGGAGGCCTGCAAGTCCTGCAGCCGTTGCGGATCGAGCACCTGCCGCGCGCGGGGCCGGTCGCTGCTCATGCGGTAGAGGATCGCCAGCTCGTCGGCGTCGCTGGGGTAGTCGACGACCACCTTCATGAGGAATCGGTCGCGCTGCGCCTCGGGGAGTTGGTAGACCCCCTCGGACTCGATCGGGTTCTGGGTGGCCAGCACCAGGAACGGCGCGGGTACCGGCCAGCTGCGCCCGCCGATGGAGACCTGCCGTTCCGCCATCGCCTCCAGCAACGCCGACTGGACCTTGGCCGGTGCCCGGTTGATCTCGTCGGCCAGCACCAGGTTGGCCATGATCGGGCCCAGCTCGATGTCGAAGGTCTCCTTCGACGCGCGGTAGATCCGGGTGCCCACGATGTCGGAGGGGACCAGGTCCGGTGTGAACTGGATCCGGGAGAAGGTGCCGCCGACAACGGTGGCGAGGGTCTGCGCCGCCAGGGTCTTGGCCACCCCGGGCACGCCCTCCAGGAGGCAGTGCCCGTTGGCGATCAGTGCGGTGAGCAGGCGCTCGACGAGCCGATCCTGCCCGACGATCACGCGTTTGACCTCGAAGAGGGTCTGTTCCAGCTCGACGCCGGTCGGCTCGGGATCGACCGAGGTGGGCATGCTGGCCAGGGTGTCCGAGATGTCCGTCACGGTGCTTGCTTCCCGGGCCGGGGCCCCGACAAACGTCGGATTGTGCGGCCCGGACCGGCCCGGAGCACCCGCAACGGGCACGGTCCGCGCGAAAGAGTGACGAGCGACGCGAGCCGGGTCGCGGAGGGCGAAATCGCCCCGGGCCGGCCCCGACGGCACGACGCGGGTCGGTCACCGAGGCAGCGTGCGGGGCATCCCGATCGCCTGGGGAGCCGGACGGGTCGAGAACAACGCACGATCCGGCCCCCGCACAGGATGCGCGGGGGCCGGCCGGTCGGTTCGGTCAGGGTGTGTGGGTGAGCAGCGTGAAGCCCAGGTCGGTCGGCGTACCGGCCGAGTTGCGGGTCTGGACGAACACCGCGTTCGGGGTGCTGAGCCGCGGGGCGACCGAGACCTCGCCGGCCGGCGGGATGCAGCAGGCGTCGGACCGCGAGATCGTCGCCAGGAAGGCGCCGGCCGAGACGGTGTAGCCGAACTGCACCTCGTACTGGCCGGGGCCGTACTTGAGCACGGTGCCCGTGCCCCGGGCCTTGGTGCCGTTGGAGTTGACGACGGTGAAGACGGTGGTGGCCGCCAGGGTGGTGGCGTTGCCCGACTTCAGCGCGGCCTTCGCCGTGCGGGCCGACTCGGCCGTGACGGGCGGCTGGCTGTCCGTGCTGCGCGCCGCCGCCGGTTGGACGGACGCCTGCGGCGCCTTCGCCGACGGCTGGGCGACGGCGATACCCCCACCAGCGAGGGTGAGCGCCGCGACAGCGAACGTGATCGCCGCCGCCTTACGTCGGAAGGATGTACTCATGACAGGTCCCCCTTGTGTGACCGTGCGAATTCGGCCGACCCGCGGGGCGGGACGGATAACTGCCAACAATGGCTCTTACGGTTGATTCCTCGGTGATTTACACCTGCTCTGAGCTGCTGTTACTACTCAGAGTTGCGTCGTTTCAACCAGATGGAACGTAGCACCGCAAAAAGCCGCGAGTCAATAGTTGATCTCGCATTATCGGCCTGTCATCCAACCGTCAGATAATTGTGAAAGGTGAACGCGACACCATTCGCATAATTGCTCGGGACCGGGACCGTTAGGCTGACCGACATGATCGTCACCGACGGCCCGTCCACGCCGACCCGCCGCCGGACGCCGATCGGCACACTGCTCTGCTGGGTGGCCGTCGGGCCCACAGCCGTCTGGGCCGCCGTACGCCTCACCGGGCTGGACCGGGGGCCACTGGTGCAGGCGCTCGCGTTCACCCCGTACGTCGCCGGCTGGAGCGTGCTGGCCCTCGGGCTCAGCGTCGCGCTGCGGCGTCGGTGGCCGGCGGCGGTCGCGGCCCTGGTCGCGGTGGCGCTGCTCGGCGTGGTCGCTCCCCGGGCGCTGGCCGCGCCGCAGCCGACGGTGACGGGGCCGACGATCCGGCTGCTCACCGCGAACCTGCTGGCCGGCTCCGCCGACGCGGCGACGCTCGTGGATCTGGTCCGCCGGCACCGGGTCGACGTGCTCACCGTGCAGGAGTTCACCCCGGACGCGCAGGCCGCGCTGGACCGGCTCGGGCTCGACCGACTGCTACCCCACCGGCAGCTCAACGCGCACGACGGCGCGCCCGGCTCCGGGCTCTACTCGCGCTGGCCGATCAGCGACGTCGGTGTCCGGAACAACCGTGGCGGCTGGCGATTCAGCCAGTCGTACGGCACCCTCGCCGTCCCCGGCGGTCCACCGGTCCGCGTCGAGTCGGCCCACCCCGCGGCGCCATCCGCACTGGACCAGGTCGACGCGTGGCGTACCGACCTGGCCGCCCAACCGCCGGCCACCCCGAACGGTGGCCTGCGGATCCTCGCCGGCGATTTCAACTCCACCCTGGACCACGGGACGCTGCGGGCGCTGCTGCGCACCGGTTACGTCGACGCCGCGGACGCGACCGGGAAGGGACTGACCGGCACGTGGGGCCCGTACGACGGCGACCTCATACCCCCGGTCACGATCGACCACGTGCTTGTCGACCGCCGCATAGCCGTCAACGAGGTCAGGGTGCTGTCTCTCCCCAAAACCGACCACCGCCCCGTCCTGACCACCCTGAGGCTCCCCACCCCCTGACCCCGCGATCTTGCACTTTGTGTCGCCGCATCAGGGACAAAGGCCGCGTGACGTCGACACAAAGTGCAAGATCGCGGGGGTGGGTGGGGATCAGACCGTGGCGGGGGCCAGGCCGTAGGTCAGGGCGTCCACCAGAGCGTGCCAGCTCGCCTCGACCACGTTGGGGTGCACGCCCACCGTGGTCCAGTCCCGGCCGGCGCCGTTGGCGGTCTCCAGCAACACCCGCGTCACCGCGCCGGTGCCGTGGCTGCCCTCCAGGATGCGCACCTTGTAGTCGGCCAGCTCGAACTCGCGCAGCTGCGGATAGTGCCGGGCCAGCCCCACCCGCAGCGCCTCGTCCAGCGCGTTGACCGGGCCGTTGCCCTCGGCCGTGGCGATGATCCGCTCACCGCGTACCCGGATCTTCACGGTCGCCTCGGAGACCACGGAACCATCCTCGCGGTGCTCGACCAGCACCCGGTACGACTCCAGGGTGAACGGCCGCGCCGGACCGCCCTCGGGGAGTTCGGAGCGGACGAGCAGCTCGAACGAGGCGTCGGCGGCCTCGAAGGACCAGCCACCGGCCTCCAACTCCTTGACCCGCTTGGTGACCCGGGTCAGCGCCTCCGGACGGTCGGCCAGGTCCAGGCCGAGCTCGCGGCTCTTGAGCTCGACGCTGGCCCGGCCGGCCATCTCGGTCACCAGGATCCGCATGTCGTTGCCCACCACCGACGGGTCCACGTGGTTGTAGAGCAACGGGTCGACCTTGATCGCGCTCGCGTGCAGCCCTGCCTTGTGGGCGAAGGCGGCGGCCCCGGCGTACGCCTGGTGGGTGTCGGGGGCGATGTTGGCGATCTCGGCGATGGCGTGCGAGACCCGCACCATCTGCTCGAGGCAGCCCTCCGGTAGGACCGGCATGCCGAGCTTGAGTTGAAGGTTGGCGACGACGGCGAAGATGTCGGCGTTGCCGGGGCGTTCGCCGTACCCGTTGGCGGTGCCCTGCACGTGCCGGACACCGGCCTCGACGGCGGCGATCGTGTTGGCCACGGCGCACGCGGTGTCGTTCTGCGCGTGCATGCCGAACAGCGCGGGGTCGACGCCGAGGCGCTCGGTCAGGTCGTGGATCGCGGCGGTCACCTGGGACGGCAGCATGCCGCCGTTGGTGTCGCAGAGGACCATCCGCTCGGCGCCCGCGGCGAGCGCGGTCTGCACCACTGCGGCGCCGTACGCCGGATCGTGGCGGTAGCCGTCGAAGAAGTGCTCGCCGTCGACGAAGACCCGGCGGCCCTCGGAGACCAGGTGGCTGACGGTGTCGTGGATCATCGCCAGGTTCTCCGCGCCGGTGGTGCGCAACGCGCGTTCGACGTGGCGGATGTCGGCCTTGGCGACCAGCGCGACGGCCGGGGTCTGCGCGTCCAGCAGGCCGCGCACCTGGGGGTCGTCGGTGACCGCGACACCGACCTTGCGGGTGGCGCCGAACGCCACGAGCACGGCGTGACGCAGCGTCAGTTCGGTGCGGGCGCGACGGAAGAACTCGGTGTCCTTGGGCACCGCGCCCGGCCAGCCCCCCTCGATGAAGCCGACGCCGAACTCGTCGAGCAGCCGGGCAACCGCCAGCTTGTCGACCACCGAGTAGGTGAGCCCCTCGCGCTGGGCGCCGTCGCGCAATGTCGTGTCGAAGACCTGGAACGTCATCAGGATCCTTTCTCGGAGCAACAAAAAGACCTCCCGCGGGATGCGGGAGGTCTGCGCGCTCGGCAGAGGGGAGAGCCGGCGCGCTAGGTCGCAATAATCAGGGCGGTGCTGGTCACAATCGTTACTCTGCCACTCACCCCGGTTCTTGGGAGAAACTATCCACATCGCGGGACGGTACGAGCGGTGTCGCGACGCCTGACCGCCGGAGGACCACCCCGCCCGCAAGGAGGACCCGTGCTCACCGTGTCGCTCGACGCCGACGCCCCGCCCGCCGAGGTCGAGGGCTGACCCGTGGGACTGGACACCATCCGGGCGGCCCTGCCCGCGTACGCCGAGGACATCGCCCGCAACCTCGACGCCACCATCAGCGACTCGACGCTGACCCGGGCGCAGACGTGGGGCACGGCCCTGGCCTGTGCGGTGGCCGCCCGTAATCCGCTGGTACTGCGCGAGATCGCCGCCGAGGCGCTCGACCACCTCGGCCCGGACGGCGTCGAGGCGGCCAAGGGCGCGGCGGCCGTCATGGCGATGACCAACATCTACTACCGGGCGACCCACCTCGTCGGCGACGCCGCGTACGCCTCGATGCCGGCCCGGCTCCGCATGCAGATCATCGCCCGTCCGGGCGTGGACAAGAGCGACTTCAAGCTGTGGTGCCTCGGCGTCTCGGCGATCAGCGGCTGCGAGGTCTGCCTCCAGACCCAGGAGAAAGCGCTGCGTCGCCGTGGCGTCACCCGCGAACAGGTACACGAGGCGCTGCGGATATCCGCCGTCGTGCACGCGGCGGCGGTCACGCTGGACGCCGAGGCAGCTCTGGGCTGACGCCCGGCCGCCCGGGCACGCCACCCCGGCGCGCCGGCCGGTTGCCGTTTCCGGCACCCCGCCGCCGGGTAGCTCCTGCGGTGACCCAGGCACGCCAGGCCGAGACGATCGGCGACAGTCAGGAGTGAACGGCATGGACAGGATCGACCCGCACTCCGCCCACGCCGGGCCGGACCCGCTGCGCGGCGGCGACCAGGGCGCCATTGCCGGCGGCGCACCCGCCGGCGTATTCGACCCCTGGCGCTACCGCGACGTCGCCGCCGTGGCCGACGCCGACCTGGTCGGTTACAAGGTCGAGGCCACCGACGGCGGAGTCGGCAAGATCGACAGCGCCAGCCACGAGGTCGGCGGCAGCTACCTGGTGGTGGACACCGGGCCGTGGATCTTCGGCAAGAAGGTGATGCTGCCGGCCGGCACGGTCAACCAGGTCGACCACGACCAGCGCACCGTCTCCGTCGACCGGACCCGTGACCAGATCAAGGCCGCCCCGGAGTACGACGAGACCAGCCACAGCGACCCGGCGTACCGCGACAAGCTGGGCGGCTACTACGACGAGACGTACGGCGCGCTCCCCCCGGGCACCGCCCGTTGACCGATAGGGCTGCACGGCCGGTGGGGTACGAGCCCACCGGCCGTTACCGTGTGCGGGTGGACGCCATCGATGACGCACGACACCGCACACTGCCGGCGACCTTCAACTTCCGCGACGTCGGCGGCTACCTCGGCCACGACGGCCGCACCGTACGCCATGGTCGCCTCTACCGCTCCGACTCCCTGCACCGGCTCGACGAGCAGGACCGCGACGCGTTCGCCGCGATCGGCATCCGCACCGTCATCGACCTGCGCCGCCCCACCGAGGTGGAGCGCGACGGTCGAGTGCCGGCCTACCAGGGGCTGACCTACCGGCACATCCACCCGGAGCACGAGGACTGGTCGCTGACCCCGCACGAGAAGGGCACCGACCTGGCGCGCTACCTCGCCGACCGCTACGCCGCCCTGGCCCAGACCGGCACCGTGGGCCTGGGCGAGGCGGTCGGGCTGATCGCCGACGCGGTGAACGCCCCGGTGGTGGTGCACTGCGTGGCCGGCAAGGACCGCACCGGCATCGTCTGCGCCCTGACCCTCGCCGTCCTGGGTGTGGACGACGCCGACATCACCGCCGACTACGCGCTGAGCACCGAGGCGTCGGCCCGGTTCAGCGCCTGGCTGGCCGCCACCATGCCGGACGCCGCGGAGGTGCCGGCGCCGTTCCTGGCGTCACCCGCCGAGGCCATGCAGATGTTCCTGGACGAGCTGCGCGAGGGGCACGGCTCGATCGAGGCGTACCTGCGTCATGCCGGAGTGACCGACGAGCAGCTGGCGGCCCTGCGCGACCACCTGCTGGACGAGGGTTAGGCAACGGCTGACCGGCCCGTCGTACGGGCCGGTCAGCCGACGGACGTCAGAGGACCTGACGCACCCAGCCGTGCGGGTCGGCGGCCTTGCCGCGCTGGATGTCCACCAACTGCTGGCGCAGCGACATGGTGACCCGGCCGGGCTCGCCGCCACCGATCAGGAACTCACCGTCGGGGAAGCGCACCCCGCCGATCGGGGTGATCACCGCGGCGGTGCCGCAGGCGAAGACCTCGCGGAGCCGCCCGCTGGCCGAGTCGGCCTGCCAGTCGGCGAACGAGACCGGTCGCTCCTCGACCCGGTGCCCGGCCTTGTCGGCCAGCGTCATGATCGCGTTCCGGGTGATGCCGGGCAGGATCGTGCCGGTCAGCGGCGGGGTGACCACCGTGTCGTCGTCGTAGACGAAGAAGACGTTCATGCCGCCCAGCTCGTCGACGAAGCGGCGCTCCACGGCGTCGAGGAAGACGACCTGGTCACAGCCCGCCTCGATGGCCTCCGCCTGGGCCGCCAGCGACGTGGCGTAGTTGCCGCCGCACTTTGCCGCGCCGGTGCCGCCGGGAGCGGCCCGCGTGTAGTCCGGCGAGACCCACACCGTGACCGGCTTGACCCCGCCGGTGAAGTACGACCCGGCCGGTGAGGCGATCACCATGTACAGGTATTCGTTGGCCGGGCGGACGCCGAGGAACACCTCGCTGGCGAACATGAACGGCCGCAGGTAGAGGCTGCCGTCCTCGTCGGTGGGAATCCACTCCCGGTCGATCTCGATGAGCTTGTGCAGCGAGTCGACGAACACCTCGGGCGGCAACTCCGGCATCGCCATCCGCCGCGCCGAGTCGACGAACCGCGCGGCGTTCGCGTCCGGCCGGAACATCGTCACGCCACCGTCGGCCGTCCGGTACGCCTTCAACCCCTCGAAGATCTCCTGCGCGTAGTGCAGCACCGCGCTGGCGGGGTCCATCGGGATCGGCCCCCGCGCCTCCACCCGCGCGTCGTACCAGCCCTTGCCCTCCGCGTAGCGAATCGTGACCATGTGGTCGGTGAAGACGCGGCCGAACCCGGGGTTGGCCAGCAGGGCGGCCCGGTCGGCGGCGGATACCGGCGTGGGATTCGGACGGATCTCGAAGTCGATCTTGTCACCACCGCTCATCGCGCTGACCTCCCTGCGGGACAACGGCATGCGGGACCGCACACCGAATTGGCTGTGCCAGAAACTTACCCCGAACGGTCGTTCAGAAGGTAGCGCCGCTCGGGACCGGGTGGACTGCCCGGACAGGCGGATTCCGCCCCGGCCGGGAGCCGGCCCGGGGCGGTCAGGCTACGACGTGGGCGGCGAGCCGGTCGCCGACCTCGGCCGTACGCAGCGTCGCACCCGGGGTACGGGCGGCAAGCTCGGCGGCGACCGCCGCGTCGACCCGGGCCGCCGCCTCGGCGTGCCCGAGCTGCTCCAGCAGCAGCGCCACGGAGAGCACCGCGGCCACCGGGTCCGCGACTCCCTGCCCGGCGATGTCCGGCGCGGAGCCGTGCACCGGCTCGAACATCGAGGGGTACGCGCCCTCGGGGTTGATGCAGCCACTGGCCGCCAGCCCGATACCGCCGGTGACGGCGGCGGCGATATCGGTGAGGATGTCGCCGAAGAGGTTGTCGGTGACCACCACGTCGTAGCGCTGCGGCTGGGTCACCAGGAACATCGCGGCCGCGTCGACGTGCTGGTACTCCGTCGCGACGTCCGGGTGCTCGGCGGCGACCGCCGCGAATGCGCGCGACCACAGCGACCCGGCGTGGGTCAGCACGTTGGTCTTGTGCACCAGGGTGACCTTGCGCCGCTCCCGGCGACCGGCCCGCGCGAACGCGTCGCGGATCACCCGCTCCACGCCGTGCCGCGTGTTCAGGCTCTCCTCGGTGGCGACCTCGGCAGGCGTGTCGCGGTGCAACGTCCCGCCGGCGCCGGCGTACAGCCCCTCGGTGCCCTCGCGGACCACCACCAGGTCGACCTCGCCGGGCTTCACGCTGCTCAGCGGACCGGCGACGCCGGGCCACAACCGCGACGGACGCAGGTTGACGTACTGGTCGAAGGCGAACCGGAGCTTGAGCAGCAGACCGCGCTCCAGGACACCGGGCGGCACCGTGGGGTCACCCACCGCGCCCAGCAGGATCGCGTCGTGCCCGGCCAGCTCGGTCAGCACCGAGTCGGGCAGGACCTCTCCGGTACGGTGCCAGCGGGCGGCGCCGAGGTCGTACTCGGTGGCCTGCACACCGGGGAGCACCGCGTCGAGAACCTTGCGAGCCTGCGCGACCACCTCGGGCCCGATGCCGTCCCCGGCCACCACCGCGATCCGCGTCACGCCCACTCTCCCCACGCTCGGACTGCCCTGTCCGGCAACGGTACGTCGCCGTCCCGCCCCCCGGTACGATGCTTCCAAGATGCGGGACGGGCGGATGCACAGCACCCTCTCAGCTGGGACTCATGTAGCGATCATGTCCGCTGCCTACGGTGGGGGTCAGCGGGCAGGGGGCCCGCGAACGGTGGTCGCGACGACGCGACGTGAACCGCGAGGGGGCAGGCGCCATGCGCATCGACGAGCAGCCGCGGACCCGCTGGCCGGAGCTGTCGACGTTCCGGCACCGCAGGCCGGACCTCCGCCTCGGCAGCCGCCGAAACCGGATCGACCCGGCCGGCGCCACCCAGGGACGCATCGCCGTGCAGCACACCGTACGCACCGCCACCGCCGAGTACACGCTGCTGCTCAACGCCCCCGAGCAGCTCGGCCGTCGGGGCGTCGGCGAGGCGCTGCGGGACAGCGTCGCCGAACTGCGCGCCGTCGACCTGACCTACGGCCCGAACCGCCCGGAGAGCCTCGTCTCCAAGCTGCGTCGGGGCGAGATCAGCCCCGAGTCGTACCCCCCGCTGGCCGACCTGGTGGACCGCTGTGTGGCGATGCGCGCCGCCACCGACGGCTGGTTCGACGCCTGGGCGGTGCCCGGCGGCTTCGACCCGGGCGGTCTCCTGGGCGGCTGGGCCGTGGAGCGTGCCGCCGCCCGGCTGCGCGCCGCGGGCATCCACGACTACGCCGTGCTCGCCGGCGCCGACCTGGTGGTCCGCGGCCATGCGCCGCACGGAGGGCCGTGGCGGGTCGCGATACACCACCCGACGGCACCGGACCGCGCGCCACTGGTGCTGGAGATGACCGCAGGAGCCGTCGGCACCTCCGGAGTGTCCGGACGGCAGGGACACGTGGTCGACCCGCACACCGGCGAGGCGGCCGACCACCTCGTCGCCGCGACCGTCGTCGGCCCGGACCTCACTGTCGCCGACGCGTACGCCACCGCTCTCTATGCCGCCGGCCCCACCGGCCTGGCCTGGTTCCGGGGTGGCTCCGAGTATCGCGCGATCTTCGCCCACCGCCGCTGAGCGCGCCCTAGCGTCCCGTGCTGGGGTCCGGCACGGTGACCCGCGCCGGAGTCCGGGCCCCGAAGACGGTGGCGATCAGGTCGCTCACCGTGTGCACCCCCACGTCGATCCCCTTGCCGGGTGGCAGTTGGTACATCACGGCGACCACGTAACGCTGGTCGTCACCGGCGAAGCCCACCGTGTTGGTCACCCAGTGCTCGCCGCCCGGATCCGGCTCGATCGACCAGCCGTCCTTCGTGCCGGGGTGCATGTCGCTGCCGGCCGCCCAGACACCCCAACGCTGGATCGAGCCGACCGAGCGCATCGCACCGACGAGATAGGCGCGGTCGGTCGGATCGAGTTTGTCCAGCACGTACGACATCAACCGCTGTAGATCATCTGCCGTGCACTTGAGGTGGCCCCAGAAGCGCGAGAACCCGGAGACGGTGCTCAGCCCGGTCATCCCATAGCGCTGCTGGAAGCGTTTGAGCTGTTGGTCGCGGCCGTAGCGATTCCACAGCGCGGTGGCGGCGTCGTCGGAGGAGAAGTTCAACATGTCGGCGATCTGTCGACGCGCGGTGGCGTCGAGCGTGATCTCGCCCGCCCGGGCCCGTTCCAACAGCCCGACAGTCATCGCGAGCTTGATGGTGGAGGCCGTCCAGATCGGGTGGTCGGTGGTTCCCGCCCGCCAGAGCTCGCCGGTACGCCGGTCCCGTACCAGGATTCCGAGAACCCCCGGTCGGCTCTTCAGAAGGGTTGCCGCCGCCGCGAAGCGTCGGCGTTGCGCCTCGTCGGCACCCGACGTGCCGGTTTGCCGGCCACCGGCCGGCCCCAACCCACTCGTCGACCGCGGGCCGGCGGTCCCCGTGGACGCCGACGAGCCCGGCGGGCCACTCGGCTCAGTCGAACAGCCAGCCAGCACGAGTACCGCCACCAGGGCCGCGAGGAGCCTCGTCGGCCACACCGTTCGTCGAGGCGTCGCGGGTCGCCGCAGTCCAGCAGCCCGCCGAGCGACCTGACGGGTCTCGTCGTCCGAGAACCGAGCGCTAGTCACGGCGGCCGATCATAGCGGGACGGCCGGACGCGTCGTCGCACCTGAGGCCCGCCGACTGCCTCGCGACCCGGATTGCGATCGGCCCCCACGGCCTCGGCAACGGCTGTGGGGGCCGGTCAGCGACGAGTGCGCGTGGCTCGCACAATCGAGGGGTGCGGACCGGTCGGGCCGGACGTCGGCCACGCCACCCGAAGACGGGCCGGCGCCACGGCCTGGCGGCCAGTAACCGCAGTCGTACGCTAGCGAATCGACGCAACTCGACGCAAGAGTCTCCACAGCGGACCCCTTCGGACGGAAAGCGACGGCTCATCGATTGGCCTGCGGCGAGGCAGTTTCGACATGGTGAACGACGGATGGCACGCTGTCCGCCGTGAGTTTCGATCTGAGTGTGTGGGCCCTGGAGGACGGGGCGACGCCCGAGGACGTGCGGGCAGCGGTCGACGGTTGCCGGCAGGGGCGGCACGTGGACCGATACCCGGACCCGCGCGTCGTCGGCTTCTACCGGGCGATCACCGCGTCCTATCCGGACCGTCACCCCGGCCCGGACAGCCCCTGGGCTGTCGCGCCGCTGCACGCCGCCCACGATCACGTCGAGCTGAACCTGCACCCGACCTGCGCGGACCAGGTACTGCTGGACATCGAGCGGCTGGCCGGGGAGCACGGGTTGATGCTCTTCGACCCCCAGGACGGCTCGGTCTACCCGCCCCCGGCCCGACTGACGCACTGACCACTCCCCGGGCGGAACACCTCCCGGCGTACGACGAAGGGGCCCGGCGCTGTCGCCGGGCCCCCCGTGGTGCTGCCGTGCGTGCCTGTCGCGCCGCCGGCCGACGGACTACTCGTCGCGCAGGTCCGCCGCGCTGGCAGCGGTCGCGCCGATCGAGTCGGCCGCCGAGGTCAGCAGGTCGGCGCCGAGCGCCTGGTCGACGGTGAGGGTCATCAGCGTCTCGCCGCCCGCCTCGCGCCGGGCCACCTGCATCGCGGCGATGTTGATACCCGACTCGCCCAGCAGGGTGCCGACGGTACCGACGACACCCGGCCGGTCGGCGTAGCGCAGGAACAGCAGGATGCCCTCGGCGGCGATCTCCACGTCGAAACCGTCCACTTCGGTCAGCCGCGGAACGTCACGGGTGCCGGTGTGGTTGACCGTCCCGGAGACGCTGACCGCCCGACCGTCCGGCAGAGCGCCGCGCACCGTGACCAGGGTGGGCTGCTCGGCGGTCTCGGCCTGGCTGTCCAGGGTGACCTCCACGCCACGCTCGGCGGCCAGGTGCGGTGCGTTGACGTAGGTGACCTGATCCTCGACGACCGAGCTGAAGAGGCCCTTCGTCGCGGCCAGCTTGAGCACCGACACGTCGTGGCTGACGACCTCGCCGCGAACCTCGACGGTGACGCTGGCCGCGACCCCGCCGGCGACGGCGGTGAAGGCGCGACCCAGCTTCTCGACGAGCGGCAGCAGCGGGCGGACGTCCTCGGCGACCACGCCGCCGGCCTGGACGTTCACCGCGTCCGGAACGAACTCGCCCTGCAGCGCCAGCTTCACGCTCTTGGCCACCGCCAGACCGGCCTTGTCCTGCGCCTCGTGCGTCGAGGCGCCCAGGTGCGGGGTGGCCACCACGTTGTCGAAGGCGAACAGCGGCGAGGAGGTGCAGGGCTCCTTGGAGTACACGTCGACGCCGGCGCCGGCGACCCGCCCCTCGGCGATGGCGTCGGCGAGCGCCTGCTCGTCGACCAGGCCGCCGCGTGCGGCGTTCACGATGCGGACGCCGGGCTTGACGAGCGCCAACTCCTTCTCGCCGATCAGGCCGACCGTCTCCGGGGTCTTCGGCAGGTGGATCGAGATGAAGTCGCTCTCGCGCAGCAACTCCTCGAGCCCGACCAGTCGTACGCCGAGCTGCGCGGCACGGGCCGGCTGGATGTACGGGTCGTACGCGATCAGCCGGGTGCCGAACGCCGCGATGCGCTGCGCGAAGAGCACCCCGATGCGACCCAGCCCGACCACACCGACGGTCTTGCCCTGCACCTCGACACCCGTGTACTTGGACCGCTTCCACTCGCCCGCCTTGAGCGCCGCGCTGGCGCTGGCGGTGTTGCGGGCCACGGCGAGCAGCAGTGCGACTGCCTGCTCAGCGGCGGAGACGATGTTCGAGGTGGGTGCGTTGACGACCATCACGCCCCGCGCGGTGGCTGCCGGCACCTCGACGTTGTCGAGTCCGACGCCCGCACGGGCGACCACCTTGAGTCGCGGCGCGGCGGCGACCGCCTCGGCATCGATCTGTGTCGCGCTGCGGACGATGACGGCGTCGGCCTCGGAGAGCGCCGAGAGCAGGGCCGGACGGTCGGTGCCATCGACGTGACGGACGTCGAAGTCGTGAGCGAGCACCTCGATGGCGGCGGGGGCGAGTTCTTCGGCGATCAGTACGACAGGATTCATCGGTCCTCGTAGACGTCGTGTTTGCGATCGGCGCGGGTGGCGGGGCGCCGCACTGCACCCCGTGCTGATCCGTGCCGTGGCCGTCAGGTGCCGGCTCAGCGCACCTACCCGCGATCGTAGGGGCCGCGCTGGCCGGCGTGTTCCGGTCTTCGGGGTGAGTGCCCTCACACGCCCGGTCAAGTGACCGACATCAGCCGTTCACCACCCCGAAACGCACCCCACCCCACCCCCACCCTCGCCCCTACCCCCGACCCCGCCCTCGTCCCCGCCCTCGTCCCCGCCCTCACCCCGCCCTCACCCCGCCCTCACCCCGCCCTCACCCCGCCCTCGTCGATCTTGCACTTGCTGTGGCGACGTAAAGGACACTGCCCCACAAATCGCCATCCGAAAGTGCAAGATCGACGAGGGCGGGGGGCGGGGCGGGGGGGGCGACGGGTTGGCCCCGGGGGCGCTGGGGAGAGCGCGACCCGGGGCCGGGGAACCGTGGGTGTTGCGGTGCGGTCAGGCGGTTTCGGTGATCGGGCGGTCGACCCAGCTCATCATGCCGCGCAGCTTCTTACCGGTCTCCTCGATCGGGTGCGCCGCGCCCTCGGCCTGCCACTTGGCGAAGTTGGGGCGGCCCGCCTCGTCCTCGGCGACCCACTCGCGGGCGAACTCGCCGGACTGGATCTCACCGAGGATCTTGCGCATCTCCTCCTTGACCCGGGCATCCACGATGCGCGGACCACGGGACAGGTCGCCGTACTCGGCGGTGTCGGAGATGCTGTACCGCATCTTGGCGATGCCGCCCTCGTACATGAGGTCGACGATCAGCTTCAGCTCGTGCAGGCACTCGAAGTAGGCCACCTCCGGGGCGTAGCCCGCCTCGGTGAGCACCTCGAAGCCGGCCTGCACCAGGGCGGTCGCGCCGCCGGCGAGCACTGCCTGCTCACCGAAGAGGTCGGTCTCGGTCTCCTCGGTGAAGGTGGTCTTGATCGCGCCGGCCCGGGTGCCGCCGATCCCCTTGGCGTACGCCAGGGCGAGCGCGAACGCGTTGCCGCTGGCGTCCTGCTCGACGGCGACCAGGACGGGCACGCCCTTGCCGTCGACGTACTGGCGACGAACCAGGTGGCCGGGGCCCTTCGGCGCCACCATCGCCACGTCCACCTCCGCGGGGGGCTTGATGAGCCCGAAGCGGATGTTGAAACCGTGGCCGAAGAAGATCGCCTTGCCCGGGGCCAGGTTCGGGGCGATCGACTCGGTGTAGATCTTGCGCTGGGCGGTGTCCGGTGCAAGCACCATGATCACGTCTGCCTCGGCCGAGGCCTCTGCCGGCGTGAGTACCCGCAGGCCCTGCTCCTCGGCCTTGGGACGGCTCTTCGAGCCCTCCGGCAGACCGACCACCACGTCGACGCCGGAGTCGCGCAGCGACAGCGCGTGGGCGTGGCCCTGGCTGCCGTAACCGATCACCGCGACCTTCTTGGCCTGGATCAGGCCGAGGTCGGCATCGTCGTCGTAGTAAACCTCAACGCTCATGAGAACTTCCCTTTCGTACGACGGCCTGAGTGCCCGTCGTGGTCTGTGCGGATGGGTCAGGCGGCCCGCAGCGCGGGACCGGCGGTGATCGAACGCGAGCCGCGCCCGATGGCAACCAGTCCGGACTGGACCATTTCCTTGATGCCGAAGGGCTCGAGATCGCGCAGCAGCGCGTCGAGCTTGTCCGGCGTGCCGGTGGCCTCGATGGTGAGCGTGTCCGGTGCGACGTCCACCACCCGGGCGCGGAACAGGTTGACGGTCTCCAGCACCTGGGACCGTGCGGCACGGTCGGCGCGGACCTTCACCAGCAGCAGCTCCCGGGCAACCGAGACCTGCGGGTCAAGCTCAACGATCTTGAGCACGTTGACCAGCTTGTTGAGCTGCTTGGTGACCTGCTCCAGCGGGGACGACTCCGCGTTGACCACGATGGTGATCCGGGAGACGTCCGGGTTCTCGGTCTCGCCGACGGCGAGGCTGTCGATGTTGAACCCGCGCCGGGAGAACAGGCCGGACACCCGGGCGAGCACGCCGGGCTTGTTCTCCACGAGCACGGACAGAGTGTGCATGGTCATGCCACGACCTCGCTTCGCTCGGTCGCGCCCTGACGACCCGCATCACTGAGCTTGATGATTCGTTCGCTTCGCTCACTCATGGTCAGATGTCATCCTCGTCGAAGACCGGGCGGACGCCGCGGGCGAACATGATCTCGTCGTTGCTGGTGCCGGCGGCGACCATCGGCCAGACCATGGCGTCCTTGCCGACCACGAAGTCGATCACGACAGGAACGTCGTTGATCTCCATGGCGGCGGCGATCGTCTTGTCCACGTCGTCGGCGGTCTCGCAGCGCAGTCCCACGCAGCCCAGCGCCTCGGCGAGCTTGACGAAGTCGGGAATGCGGTGCTTGTGGGTGCCCAGCTCGGTGTTGGAGTAGCGCTCGTTGTAGAACAGCGTCTGCCACTGCCGGACCATGCCGAGATTACCGTTGTTGATCACGGCGATCTTGACCGGGATGCCCTCCAGCGCGCAGGTCGCCAACTCCTGGTTGGTCATCTGGAAGCAGCCGTCGCCGTCGACCGCCCACACCACAGTGTCCGGCTTGCCGACCTTCGCGCCCATGGCCGCCGGCACCGCGTAACCCATCGTGCCGAGACCGCCGGAGTTCAACCAGGTGTACGGCTTCTCGTAGGAGATGAACTGGGACGCCCACATCTGGTGCTGCCCCACCCCGGCCACGAAGATCGTGTCGGGGCCGACGATCTCTCCCAACCGCTTGATGACGTACTGCGGGGAGAGCGTGCCGTCGGACGGCTCGTCGTAGCCCAGCGGATAGCGGTTGCGCAGGTCGTCGAGCTGGGTCCACCAGTCGCTCAGGTCGGCGACGCGGCCGCCCGCGCGCTCGACGGTCACCGCGGCGATCAGCTCGTCGATGACGTGCTTGGCGTCACCGACGATCGGGACGTCCGCGTGCCGGTTCTTGCCGATCTCGGCGGGGTCGATGTCGGCGTGCACCACCGTCGCGTCCGGGGCGAACGAGTCGAGCTTGCCGGTGACCCGGTCGTCGAAACGCGCGCCCAGGGCGACGATCAGGTCGGCCTTCTGGAGGCCGTACACGGCCGCGACGGTGCCGTGCATGCCCGGCATCCCCAGGTGCTGCGGGTGCGAGTCGGGGAACGCCCCGAGCGCCATCAGCGTGGTGATGACCGGGATGCCGGTCAGGTCGGCGAGTCGACGCAGCCCGTCGGTGGCACCGGCCTTGAGCACGCCGCCGCCCACGTAGAGGACCGGCCGGCGGGCGCCGGCCAGCAGGCGGGCCGCCTCGCGGATCTGCTTGCCGTGCGGGTGCAGGGTCGGCCGGTAGCCGGGGAGGTCCAGCGTGGGGGGCCAGCTGAAGGTGGTCGACGCCTGGAGCACGTCCTTGGGGATGTCGACCAGCACCGGGCCGGGCCGACCGGTGCTGGCCAGGTGGAACGCCTCGGCCAGCACCTGCGGGATCTCCTCGGGGGTCTGCACGAGGAAGTTGTGCTTGGTGATCGGCAGCGTGATGCCCTGGATGTCCGCCTCCTGGAAGGCGTCGGTGCCGATCGACGGGCGCGCCACCTGGCCGGTGATCGCCACCATCGCCACCGAATCCATGTACGCGTCGGCGATCGGCGTCACCAGGTTGGTCGCACCCGGACCGGAGGTCGCGATGCAGACGCCGACCTTGCCGGTGGCCTGCGCGTACCCGGTCGCCGCGTGCCCGGCGCCCTGCTCGTGACGAACCAGGATGTGCCGGACGGTGGAGTCGTAGAGCGGGTCGTACGCCGGCAGGATCGCGCCGCCCGGGATGCCGAAGACGACGTCGACGTCGAGCGCCTCCAGGGACCGCACCAGCGAGCCGGCGCCGGAGACCTGGGCCGGAGCGGATGTCCGTACGGCCGGAACTGCCGGCGTGGCCGCAGCGCGCGCGGCGGCGGGGTCGGCGGTGGCCGGGTCGGCGGACGCGCGGGCCCGTCGGGCGGTGTGGGCGAGGGTCTCGGGCGTAGGTCTCGTCATGGTGGTTCTGGCCTTCGGCTGGAGTGGCTGGGGCTTGTTCAGCGATGCGACGTGGGCGTGGGCCCGTCGCGACAGGTTCCGACGGCAATAAAAACGGCCCTCGTGCAGATGCACGGGGCCAGCGCACTCTCGACGGAGGAGAGTGCGCTCAGATAAGTACTCGCAGCGACCGGTACGACGACATGCGGCTAAGCCTGACGCATCTCACGCGATGAGTCAACTGATCCCACATGTTGGTTAACCGAGGGCGGCGCGTCGGTCGACGCCGCGCCGCCACCAGGCGGCATGACCTGCCCGGACCCGCCGGAACCCCGGCGCTGAGCGGGCAACGGGCCGGGACGCGCACCGGGCGACGTGGCCGCCTCCAGCATCGCCTCCAGGTGTTCTGCGGGCACCCCCCAGCCGAACAGCGCGCCCTGCCCGAACCGGCACCCCGCGGCGACCACCGCGGCCAACTCGGTCGGCGTGGTGACCCCCTCGGCGATGACCTCCATGCCCAGCTGGTGCCCCAGCCGCATGACGATGTCGACCATGGGCGCGAACGCCGGGCCGTCCTGGCCCACCGGATGCACCGGCTCGTGCTCGGCCACCAGACTGTGGTCGATCTTCAGGATGTCGATGGGCAGCCGGCGCAGCTGACCCAGGGACGAGTACCCGGCGCCGAAGTCGTCGAGCGCGATCCGTACGCCGGTCAGCCGCAGCGCGGTCAGCCGCCGGATCAGCTCGTCCAGATCGGTGGCGACCGCGTGCTCGGTGACCTCCAGCACCAGCCGCTGCGGCGGTACGTGGTGGGCACGCAGGGCCTCGGCGACCTGGACCACGTACTCCCGGGCGTGCAGTTCCCGCGGCGAGACGTTCACCGAGACCCAGACGTCGTGCCCGTCGGCGAGCCAACGGGAGAGCTGGTAGCAGGCCTGGTGCAACACCCAGGCGCCGAGTGAGGCGATCATGCCGCACTCCTCGGCGAGCGGGATGAACTCGTCCGGTCGGACGTTGCCCAGCTCGGGATGGTGCCAGCGGAGCAGCGCCTCGGCGCCGACCGGCCGGACCGACGGCAGCGACGCCACCGGCTGGAAGGCCAGCCGCAGCTCGTCGCGCTCGATCGCGCCCCGCAGCTCGTGCTCGACGGTGGTGCGGCGACGCAGCAACTGGTCGTACGCGGCGTCGTAGCGCTCGATCCGGTTCTTGCCGCGCTGCTTGGCGTAACGCAACGCCAGGTCGGCGTGGCGCAGGAGCAGCTCCACGTCCGGATCGGAGGACCATCCGGCCACCCCGATGCTCACGGACAGGAAGATCGGGCCCTCCGGCTGGTCGTACGGCCGGTTGAGCACCCCGAGCAGCCGCTCGGCCACCCGGTCCGCCTCGACGGGCTGGGCCGGCATGAGCACGGCGAACTCGTCGCCGCCGAGCCGGGCCGCCACGTCGCCCGGGCGCAGGTTGCCGCGCAGCCGGCGACCCACCTCGGCCAGCACGGCGTCACCCACGTCGTGGCCACGCATGTCGTTGACGTTCTTGAAGCCGTCCAGGTCCAGACCGAGCAGGACACATGGCGTGCCCGCCGCCGCGCCGGCGTGCAACGCCCGCAGCAGCCCGCGCCGGTTGGCCAACGAGGTCAACGGGTCGGTGTGTGCCAGCTCACGAAAATGCGCCTCCCGCTCAGCCAGCCGGCCGGCGTAGTCCCGGACGTCCTTGAGGGTGAGGTACTGCCGGGCGACGAGGGCGAAGCCCTCCACGCTGCCGGCGAGGATGCCCGGCGCGGTGAAGCGGCCGTCCTGGAGCAGGTGGTACATCGCGGAGGCCGCCATCGCCAGCATCGGCGCGAGCGCGTACTCGCCGTCACGGCCGATGAGGTCCAGCGCGACCTCACCTGGCTGGTCGACCCGGCGCACCGCGAGCGCGACGGTCAGCAGACCGGCGGACAGCACCGCCGCGCCGGTGAGCGCCATCGTCGGCCCGGCCTGGCAGAGCCCCGCGCTGAGGCCCAACCCGCCGCAGCTCACCGCGGTGCTGCCGGCCGCGAGCACACCCAGCCGGTGACGCGGGGCGGCAGCCCGGAACACGACGATCACGGCGAGGCCGGCACCGAGCGCGGCGCTCACCGTCGTCACCAGGATCGCCGGGCAGGCCATCGGGGTGGCGGCGCCGAGCAGCCGGGTCGGCTCGGAGAAGAGCACCCAGCCGACGAACCACAGCGCCGCCGCCACGGTGACGCCGTCCAGCGCCAGCCGGGCGGTCCCCGCGGCGGTCGCGGCGACCCCCGGCAGTCGGAGCAGCCCAGCCGCGAAGGCCAGGCCGGCCACCGCCATACCGATCGCCGCCGCCGTCGCCCAGCCGGTGCGCTGCCCCTGCTCGTGAGCCCAGTGGTCGCTCGCCGACAGCACGGCCGCGAGCCCGGCCAGCAGGCTGACCACCGACACACCCGCGGCGGCCACGAGCAGCACGTGCGCCGGTCGGCGCGGCCCGGTGCGCCGCCGGGCGACCACGGTCAGCAGCGCGGTGGCCGCGACCGCGACCAGCCCGCTCAGCGCCGCGACGGCGACCATGCCCGGGGGAAGATGCACGACAACAAGAGTGCCGGATGAGCGCACGTCGTGGGAGGCCCGATGTGCAACTGTTGGGACACGGCCCATCTCCCCAGGGGTTCGGGCGGTGGCGGTGTCATGCTGGTATGCATGCCTGAGCTGCGATCGAGGACGTCCACACACGGTCGGACGATGGCCGGCGCCCGGGCCCTCTGGCGGGCCACCGGGATGACCGACGACGACTTCGGCAAGCCGATCGTCGCCATCGCCAACAGTTTCACCCAGTTCGTGCCGGGTCACGTACACCTCAAGGACATGGGCGGCCTGGTCGCCGACGCGGTGGCCGAGGCCGGCGGCGTCGGACGGGAGTTCAACACGATCGCGGTCGACGACGGCATCGCGATGGGCCACGGCGGCATGCTCTACTCCCTGCCCAGCCGCGAGCTGATCGCCGACGCGGTGGAGTACATGGTCAACGCGCACTGCGCGGACGCCCTGGTCTGCATCTCGAACTGCGACAAGATCACCCCGGGGATGCTGCTGGCCGCGCTGCGCCTCAACATCCCGACCGTCTTCGTCTCCGGCGGTCCGATGGAGGCCGGCAAGACGGCGGCGATCGAGGGCATCGTCCACAGCAAGATCGACCTGATCGACGCGATGATCGCCTCGTCCAACGAGGCCGTCACCGACGACCAGCTCGGCGAGATCGAGCGCTCCGCCTGCCCGACCTGCGGCTCCTGCTCCGGCATGTTCACCGCCAACTCGATGAACTGCCTCACCGAGGCCATCGGGCTCGCGCTCCCCGGCAACGGTTCGACGCTGGCCACCCACGCCGCGCGCCGGTCGCTCTTCGTCGAGGCCGGCCGGACCGTCGTGGAGATCTCCAAGCGGTGGTACGACGGTGACGACGACTCCGTCCTGCCGCGCACGGTCGCCTCCAAGGACGCCTTCGAGAACGCGGTCGCCCTCGACGTGGCCATGGGCGGCTCCACCAACACGGTGCTGCACCTGCTCGCCGCCGCCCGCGAGGCGGAGCTTGACTTTGGCGTCGCCGACATCGACGCCATCTCCCGGCGGGTGCCCTGCCTGGCGAAGGTGGCCCCGAACTCCCCGAAGTACCACATGGAGGACGTGCACCGCGCCGGTGGCATCCCCGCGATCCTCGGCGAGCTGGACCGCGCCGGGCAGCTCAACCGGGACGTCCACGCCGTGCACTCCCCCTCGCTGGCCCAGTGGCTGACCGACTGGGACGTGCGCGGTGGCTCGCCGACGCCGGAGGCGGTCGAGCTGTTCCACGCCGCACCGGGCGGGGTGCGTACCGTCGAGCCCTTCTCCACCACCAACCGCTGGTCGACGCTCGACACCGATGCCGCCGAGGGCTGCATCCGGGACGGCGAGCACGCGTACTCCGCCGACGGTGGCCTCGCCATCCTGCACGGCAACCTGGCCCCGGACGGCTGCGTCGTGAAGACCGCCGGGGTGCCGGACGACTGCCTGACGTTCCGCGGCCCGGCGAAGGTCTACGAGTCGCAGGACGACGCCGTCACCGCGATCCTCGCCAAGGAGGTCGTCGCCGGGGACGTCGTGGTGATCCGCTACGAGGGTCCCAAGGGCGGCCCCGGCATGCAGGAGATGCTCTACCCCACCTCGTTCCTCAAGGGTCGCGGGCTGGGCCGGTCCTGCGCGCTGCTCACCGACGGCCGCTTCTCCGGCGGCACGTCCGGTCTCTCCATCGGCCACGCCTCCCCCGAGGCCGCCTCCGGCGGACTGATCGCCCTGGTCCGCGAGGGCGACGAGATCGTCATCGACATCCCGGGCCGGTCGATCAACCTGAACGTGCCGGAGGACGAGCTGGAGGCACGACGGGTCGCCGAGGAGAAGCGCGACAAGCCGTACACCCCGACCGACCGGCAGCGTCCGGTGTCGGCGGCGCTGCGCGCGTACGCCTCGATGGCCACCTCGGCCAGCGACGGCGCCTACCGCCGCGTCCCCGAGTAAGCCCGCGCGGCCTCCGGCCGCTTGATCAACGCGACTTCGCCGATGTCGCGGTATCCAGCCCACTCGGACACCGCGATATCGGCGATCTCGTGTCGATCAACGCGTCGGACCGGCCTCAGGCCAACCGAAGATCACGCAGGTCGGGGCCCTCGGCGAGGAGGCGTACGCCGTCGTCGTCGTGTCGGTGCACCGCGCAGCCGGCGCGGGTGAAGCGCACGGTGACTGCCTGCCCGGCGTGCCGAGCGGCGAGCCGCACCAGATTCGCCACCGGGTCGGCAACGATGGCGCGCGGCCCCGACCACGGCATCGGGATCGGGACCGCCGGATTGGCAGGGGCTGCGCTGGCGACCGCGTCGGTCAGACCTTCCCGGCACCAAGCGAGGGCGGCCGCCAGACTGGGCCGATAGGGCAGGTCGTCGGGGAGGACGGGTGCGTCGCGCGGCTTCACCTCGACCGACCAGCGCAGGCCGTCGGCCAGCAACGGGTCGCCTGTGTTGTGCCGCCTGTCGCATAGGGCCACCACGAGCGCCAGGTCGAGGCCTAGGGTGAGCCGCAGCAGCTCGGGCAACGGCGGCGCGTCCGGGGGTGCCGCCACCACGATCAGGCGACCCGCTGCGGTGCCCCTTCCGGCGCTGCGCACGTGCTCCCCCACCGGGTCGGCGCCGGCCCAGGGCAGCGTGACGTACCCGTCGCGCAAGTTCCGGTCGAGGTCGTGCCCGCCATCTGCGTCGCGGAGGTCCTCGGGTCGCGCACCGAGGACGGTGGCCCAGGAGCCGAGCCGGTACCGGTCGGGGAGCTGAATCACGGGCCGACCGTTGGGCTGGGTTGCGACCAAAGGGGCCACCTCCGGCGTGCCGGCCTGCCAGGTCAGGTGCACCACCCGGTGCCGCAGGTCGGTGACGGTGACCAGCACGGCCTGGTGCAGGCGGTGGGTGTCGCCGCAGGTGAAGCAGCGCAGCGCCGACGGGCGTAAGCCGGCACCACAGCAGTGCGGGCAGTCGGTGTCGGCCGGGCGACCGCCGAGCAGGCAGTCGCAGGCGCGCAGCCGACTTCCGGGCCGGCAGTCCGGGCAGGGACGCCACGTGGCGGGTTCGCCCAGCCAGGACGGATCGGGTGCCTCGTAGCCGCGGCTCAACGACACGTGAACCCGACGGACCACCTGACCGGTGGACTGCTCCACGAGGATCTCCACCGGGTCGCCGGGGCGGAGGGTGGTGTGCCACCAGCGGCCGTCCCGCCAGAGGGCCTGCGCGCCGGGTAGCTCCTCGCCGCCGGCCGGGTCGACGCAGTCGGCGAGGACGCGCCGTTCGAGCTGGTCGACGTCCACGGCCGGGGCGACGGGCGGGCGCGGCCAATCGGGATGCAACAGCCGGGCGGGGACGGCCAGGCCGCGCTCGGCGAGGCCGGTGAGCGCGTCGCCAACGTCGGTGTGGGTCAGCGCTTCCAGCAGGTGCCGCCAACGGCCGGGCGACCCGGACGGCACCGGGGAGCCGGGCACCTCGTACCGGACGGCCCAACCGAACCCCGTGCCCTGCCGGCGGGCCTCGATGACCAGGTCGAGCAGCAACAGGTCGGCCAACGCGCACAGCCGAGCCAGTCGTGCTGCCGGATCGACGGTGGGCGCGGCGGTGGAACGGCCCAGCACCAGCCGCCACGGGGCGTAATCAGCCCGCAGGATGGCGTGGGCCTCCAGCTCGTGCCGAGCGGCCGCGGGCAGGTCGGGTCGCCACTGCTCCGACAGCCACAGCGACGGCGCGTCGGTGTCGGTCACGACCGCGCCGACGCTGGCGGCGAGTTCGCGTACTCGGGAAGCAAGGTCGACCCCCCAGCGACCCGTCGGGTCGCGGTAAGGGTCGAGGCCACCGGGCACGACCTGGTGGGACGCGACCGCGCCGGTGTCCAGGTTGGCGACCGTAACCACGAGCTGCGCCCGTCGCCGGCCGCGCCGGTCGCAGCGATAACAGGGGTGCGCGACGCTGCCCGCGCCCCGGCACTGCTCGCAAGCCCGGTACGCCTCGCGAGGCGGGCCGGGGAGGTCGCCGTCGGCGAGGAACCGGTCGCCGTAGGTGGTGCAGCGGCACGGGTCCAGGGTGAAAGTCATCCCGTCGCAGTCGGGGCAGGTGACGACGGGCGCGGCGGTCACCGATACCGCCGGGCCGCGCAGTCACCGTCGTGCTCGACCCGGCGCACACACCGCCGGCCGCCGTCGAGCGGCAGGTCGCAGAAGACCCGATGACGTACGCCCTGAGCGTCCTCGACGGAAACGGTGGTCTCGCCCGCGTCCACCTCGGACAGGAAGGTCAGGGAGCGGGCCAGGGCGCCGGCGAAGTGCTGAGCGGCGGGCAGATCGGCGGCGGTGAACGGCAGATGCGCCACCCACCGGGCGCTCACGGACGGGCCGCCAGATCCGTGCGGGTCCGCCGGCTGCACTGGCGTCTGCTGACGGGTCGGGGCGGCTCGGCCCGGAGATGACAGAGAAACGCGCGCACGATAGCAGCACCACCCTTCCTCGCAGTTGCTCGACGTTCAGCGGCGTGGGAATTGCGCGTCCATCGCCGTTGTCGGACCAATCTTGTAGGGTCGGAATCACCATCGCAATGAATGTCCGCTCACACTGTTCCGATAATTGTGTACAACATTCCCCTGTTGCAGAACGGCTCTCGGGATGTTGCAAAACTCAACACAGGAAGGAGAGCCGGGTGGCCGATGACATGGGCTCGACGGTGCCCCGACGCCAGCTCGGCAGGGCGCTACGCGACCTGCGCACCGAGGCGGGAGCGACCCTCGACGCGGTCGCCGAAGCGCTGGAATGCAGCCGGCAGAAGGTCTGGCGGATCGAGAGCGGGCTCGGCTCAGTGCGCGGCGTCGACGTCCGAGCGATGTGCGAGCTGTACGGGGCGACCAGCGAACTGACCCGGGCGCTTATCTCACTGGCGGGCGAGACAAGGGCGAAGGGGTGGTGGCACGCGTACGGCGACGCCGTCCCGGAATGGTTCGAGCTGTACGTGGGTCTCGAATCCGCCGCGTCGAGACTCCGCTTCTTCAACGAAGCAATGGTGCCTGGTCTGTTACAGCACCGAGGCTACGCACTGGGCGTCTACCAGCACCGAACGGAGGTGAGCGACGAAGAGCGGGAGTGCCTGGTGCAGGTCCGTCTGCAACGTCAAGCCCTCCTGCGGCGCCGCCTGCCTCCGCCTCCGAAGCTGGACGTGATCCTCTCCGAGGCCGCCCTAATTCGCACCGTCGGCAGTCCCGAGACAATGACAGATCAACTCAATCACCTGCTGATGTTGGGAACTACACCGACCAACTCGATCCGAATCCTCCCGCTCACCGCGGGTCTGCACCGTGGGGTCGAGGCGGGATCCTTCGTGATGCTCAATTTCCCGTTGGGCAACCGAGCACAACCGGAGCCTTCGGTGATCTACTGCGAATCCTGGACGGGCGCTCTCTACCTTGATCGCCCGGACGAGTTCGCCGCCTACGAGCAGGTCTGGTCAAGCCTGGATCAGCTTGCCCTCGATGAAGGACAATCAAGGCACCTGATCAACAAGATCATCGGGGAGGTCCATCATGGTTGATCTGACCGGCGCTCGTTGGCGCAAGAGCACCCGCAGTGGCAGCAATGGCGGTGAGTGCGTGGAAGTCGCCGTCAACCTGCCCGGCGTCGTCGCCGTACGCGACAGCAAGGACCCGCACGGCCCGGCCCTCACCTTCGCTCCCGCCGCCTGGGCCACGTTCGTCCAGGTGACCGGCACCTTCCGCTGAAACTTCGGTGGGTGTCTCAGCCGCCGCCGGGACGCCCACCGAACTCGCAAGCGTGCATAGTCACGCAGCGGCACCCGCCCCGAGAAGCAGGGACCATTCCCGATCCTCCAGCTCTTAACGAACCAAGATCCGAGCAGCTTCCCTGTTGTTGCCTGCCCGCAACGGGCGTGAGGCAGTAACAGCCCTGATGTTGCTCGAGTCTTGTGAGGGAGCTGCCCATTCAGGTGGCCCGGTTCGCAACCGAGACTCACGCCCAGTTCCCAGGCGCTCAATCGCCTTCCTCACTTGGGATGGAAGGCGTGGACCTCCGCCGAGCACGTCTGAGCAGCGGGGCTGCGGCCTGCCAGCATCTCCGATAGTGTCCGTCCGACCACGCAAACGTGAACTCGTTGCGCGATCGGCAGACGGAGGCGGCATGGCGAGCATTGAGGAAGTCAAGGCGGCGCTGATGCAAGCCGCCGAGCAGGGCAACGTCTCGGTCGGCCAGATCCGCGCCGCCGCAGAGAACACCGAGCAGATGCTGACCCGGCTGCGGGCCATCGCCGCCGGCACCGGCCACCCGACGATCGCCGAAGCCATCGCCCGCGGGGAGCAGAGCAAACAGCGTCTGGCCGAGGCCATGACCCTGGTACAGGGGAGCGCGGAGGCAGCACGCCGCTACATCGGCGTGCTCGGCTGACCACCGAACCTCCACGATGAGCGTCGGCGAGGTCAAGACAACCCTCCGTGCGGCCATCGAAGCGGCCCTTCAGGGGAGGGACGCCTTCGATCGGGCATCCGCCGGGGCGAACGCAGCGAGCGAAGCGGCAGAAGCCATTCTGAACCACAGCCGAAACGAGGACGTAAGCGCCGTTCAGCAGGCACTCGACACCGCGAGGGCCGAGGTCGAGCCGACCCGCCGCCGATTCGTCAACATCGCGGAACACACAAGTCGATACCTCAATCGACTCGGATGAGCGGCAGCATCGGCGAAGTCGTCGCGCAGCTTCTCGTTGTACGCGGGCAGCTCGACGCCGCCGCCGTCAGGGCCTTACGCGCCCGTGCGGATGCGGAGCACGCCTTGGCTCTCTTGGAAGGTGTCCGTCGGGGTAGCAGCGACCCGCAGTTGCGGGAGGCCGCCACCGACGCCGAGGTGGCCCGGGACAAATCCGAGCGCTATGCCCGCCTCCTGGCCAAAGCCTCCCGGCACCTCACCCTCTACATCAACACCATCGCCCCCGGCACCGCGCCATCCGGGCCAGACGACGCCGCATCACCGTCGGGCGAACGGCTGGTGGAGGAAGCCGAAGGCCGCAGCAGCAAAGCAGAGGCGTTCCTCCGCCGTCATGTCAAGAAGGCGGACGACTCCGAGGACACTCTCAAGCAGACCGAGCAGTCGGTCACCGCTGGCCTTCGCGCGCTACAGAAGAGCCTGAAGGGCTCGGGGTCGACTGGTAGCACGACGTCGACCCCCGCCAACCCCGGCACGCCGGCGGATCGCCCCCAGTTGGAGCACCCCGTCACATCAGTCATCATGGCTGCTGGCGCGGTCGTCGTAGGACTTCGAGGGGTTTGGAACACAGCAAAGAAGCGCCGCGAGAGGAAGCGATCTGATGAGCAGCCCTGAGATGGTCGACTACATCCGGACGATGATCAGAGGTGACCACGAGGCCAACGATCGGGTCGAGGCCCGCCTCGACGAACTTGGCTGGGATGGTTTTCCAACCCTGCTCGGTGCTGTCTTCTACTTCGCGGTCACCCGACGCTTCGATGAGCAGACCGCGCCTGGTGAGATCATGCGATTTGTCGCCGAAATGCGAGCGAGCACACCGGCCGGCACACCAGAGATCGACGCCAACGCGGCCGAGCGGCTGATCCGCGCTGCACTGAACCCGGACATCGAGACGGACATCGATCCAGAGATGGCCGGGAGGGTCCAGGGCTTGGCAATCTTGCGAATTCTGGGTCACGGTGCCACTTCGGACGAAGATCTGGACGTTCTCCTCGCCGAGGCGGCAGACCTCGCCAGCCGGGTATGAGCTGCTCTTGAGCACACAGACGAGGTTCAGCGACCTGATCCGCGCGATGGCACGGCATGACTGGGGCTCGGAGAGGATTACCGACCCGACAACCGCCCGGCCAACTCCAATGGGCCGCACGTGTTCCGTCAAGCCGGGCCAACGTCCTGCTGCCCGTCAGCGGTAAGCAGGCCGATCCGGCCGCGCCCTTACGAGCTCGGATGATTGCGCTCAACCAAGGATGTAGTGCCCTCCGCACGGCAGGGAGGCCACTACATCCTGGATCGAGCACGATCATTCAAGGGTGAGGTCGTTCACGCAGCGCAGCACCGGGCGGGTCGTCAACGCGACGGTGTCCAGCGGAATCCCGGCGTGCACTGTGAACGTCGTCGACTCACCCGGCAGCAATGTGACCAGCGCAGCGTCTACTGTGGCCGATCCGTCCAGCCGGTCCGGGAAGAGGGTCAGGTCGCGCAGCACCGTGCGCGCCGTCACCCGGACCCGCTGGCCGCCGTCCACCGGCTCGACAGTCGCGTCCCACGCCGCCGCCGGCCAGTCGACGTCCCGATCCTCGGCGAAGAACCACAGCGCACGCTCCGCCGTGCCGCCGGCCTCGGCGACCAGCAGCTCACGGCGGCTCTCGTCCGGCCGCGCCAGCTCCGCCGGCAGCGCCAGCACCACCGAGGAGTACGCCGGGACGTCGAGGTCCACCGAGGTCTTCGCCCTCGGCTCCCCGGTAAGGCCGACCCGGGTGACCGTGGCCGGCGCGGTCCACGGCTCGGCGGTCTCGTTGACCGCCACCAGCACCAGCCCACCGTCGCGGGGTTGCACGGTCAGCAGCCGGTCGGCGTACGCGTGGCGTAGCGCGTACCACAGGGGTTTGCGGCGGCCGTCGCCGTCGATGGCCGACCAGGAGGTCACCGGCCAACAGTCGTTGAGCTGCCAGACGATCGTGCCGGCGCAGACGTCGCGGTGGGAGCGGAAGTGCTCCACCCCGAGCTGGATGGCCCGTGCCTGGTTGAGTTGCGTGAGGTAGTGCCAGTCGTCGAAGTCGGCCGGGGCGGGCAGGTGGGCGTCCAGGCCCCGCTGGAGCTTGGCGTCACCGCCGACGGCCTTCTGGTGGTGGGCCATGCCGGGCGAGTCGGGCGCGAGCGGTTCGTCGCTGAGCGCCCGCCGCAGCGTCGCGTACGTGGGCGGACCCTGGTAGCCGAACTCGGCCACGAAGCGCGGCACGTACTCCCGGTATTTCGTGTAGTCGTCGGTGTTCCACACGTCCCAGATGTGGGTGGTGCCGTGCGCCGGGTCGTTGGGGTGGATCGTCTCGGTGCCCGACCAGGGGCTGCCCGGCCAGTACGGGCGGGTCGGGTCCAGCTCGCCGACGATGCGGGGCAGGACGTCGAGGTAGTAGCCGCGCCCCCAGGTGCGGCCGGCGAGGGCTTCCTGCCAGTCCCAGTCGTGCCAGCCCCAGATGTTCTCGTTGTTGCCGGTCCAGAGCACCAGCGACGGGTGCGGCGTCAGGCGGGTCACCTGCTCGGTGGCCTCGGCGGCGACCTCGGAGGCGAACGGCTCCTCCTCGGGGTACGCGGCGCAGGCGAAGAGGAAGTCCTGTTGGACGAGCAGGCCGCGTTCGTCGGCGAGGTCGTAGAAGTCCTCCGACTCGTACCGCCCGCCGCCCCAGACGCGCAGCAGGTTGACGTTGGCGTCGGCGGCCTGGTCGAACCGCTCGGCGAGCCGCTCGCGGGTGATCCGGGTGGGGAACGCGTCGTCGGGGATCCAGTTGACGCCCCGGACGAAGACCGGCACGTCGTTGACCGAGAGCGCGAACGGCGTGCCGTGCTCGTCGGGGGTGGTGTCCAGCCGGACGGAACGGAAGCCGATCCGTCGGGACCAGGCGTCCAGCGCGTCGCCGTCCGGCGCGTGCAGGGTCACCTCCAGCAGGTGGCGGGCCTGCTCGCCGTACCCCCGGGGCCACCAGAGCGCGGGCTCGCGGACGGCGAGGGTCAACACGGCCGTGCGCTGCCCGGCCGGAACGACCACCTCGGCGTGGGTGTCGGCGACGGCGGCGCGGACGGTCAGCGGGACGTCCGCGGCGCGCTCGACCTCGACGTGCAGCTCGACCCGGCCGTCCCGGCCGGCGAGAGTGACGAGCGGGCGGACGGTGGCCAGGCGGGCGGTGGACCACGCGTGCAGGCCGATGTCCTGCCAGATGCCGGCGGTGACCAGCGTGGGCCCCCAGTCCCAGCCGAAGTTGCAGGCCATCTTGCGGACGAACTGGAAGGGCTCGGGGTACGCGTTGGGTCGGTCGCCGAGCCGGTCACGCTGCGCCTCGGCGTAGCGGTACGCGGAGTCGAACGCGACTGTCAGCTCGTTGTCGCCGTCGCGCAGCAGTGAACGGACGTCGAACCGGTGCCCGCGGTGCATGTTCTCGGTGCGGCCGACC
This sequence comes from Micromonospora sp. NPDC005172, assembly GCF_040608555.1. Lineage (NCBI taxonomy): Bacteria > Bacillati > Actinomycetota > Actinomycetes > Micromonosporales > Micromonosporaceae > Micromonospora > Micromonospora sp. NPDC005172. The sequence continues at coordinate 27,138 of NZ_JBEXIL010000024.1, read as the reverse complement.
TCGACGCCGTTGACGCTGACGGTGGCGACGGTGTCCAGGCCGGCGCAGACCAGGTCGATGCGGTCGTGATTGCCGGCGGGCGGTCGGAAGGTCGTCCGGTACGTCCAGTCGGCGCGCCCGATCCAGGTCAGGGACAGTTCGTTGTCGTCGAGGTACGGGTCGGGGATCAGCCCGGCCCCGAGCAGGTCGGTGTGGACACATCCGGGCACGGTCGCCGGGACGGTGCGGTCGACGATGTCCGCCGGCACGTGCGCGCCGGTTGTCGCCCGCAGGGTCCAGCCGTCGTGGAGGGCCTGTCGGCTCACGATTCACCGCACCTTCGTGATCGAGACGTTAGCTGAACCGGATAAGCTCAGCCACCGTACGATCCGACCCCCGGGGTGTCAACGATCGGTTGACGAGCCCCTCAGCGGCAGAGGAGCACGCCGGTGAAGCGGCCGACCATCGCGGACGTCGCCCGACGCGCGGGGGTGTCCAAGGGTGCCGTGTCGTACGCGTTGAACGGGCAGCCCGGCGTCTCCGAGGTCACCCGGCAACGCATCCTCGCCATCGCCACCGAGATCGGGTTCAGTCCGAGCAGTGCGGCTCGGGCACTGTCCGCCGCCACCGCCGAGGCGGTCGGCCTGGCCCTGTGCCGGCCCGCGCGGACACTGGGCATCGAGCCGTTCTTCATGGCGCTGATCAGTGGTGTGGAGGCCGAACTGTCGGCCCGCTCGTACGCGCTGACGTTGCAGGTGGTGGCCGATCACGACGCCGAGATCGCCGTCTACCGGCGCTGGTGGGGCGAGCGTCGGGTGGACGGGGTCCTCGTCTGCGACCTGCGCACCGACGATGCGCGCATCCCCGCCCTGGAACAGCTTCGCCTTCCGGCCGTGGTCATCGGCGGGCCGGGCGGCACCGGGGACCTGGCCAGCCTCTGGTCGGACGACGCGGCCGCGCTGACCGAGGCGGTGGAGTACCTCGTCGCGCTCGGGCACCGCCGGATCGCCCGGGTCGGCGGCCTGCCCGACCTGCGGCACACCGAGATCCGTACCGACGCGTTCGAGGCGGTGTGCCGGCGTCTCGACCTGGCCGAGGCGGTCACCGTCTTCTCCGACTACACCGGGGAGGAGGGCGGGCGCGCCACCCGACGGCTGCTCAGCACCACTCCCCGGCCGACCGCTGTCATCTACGACAACGACGTGATGGCCATCGCCGGGCTCTCGGTCGCGCAGGAGATGGGCCTGACCGTGCCGGCTGACCTGTCCATCGTGGCCTGGGACGACTCGCCTCTCTGCCGGCTGGTGCACCCGCCGCTGACGGCGCTCGGGCGGGACATCTCGGCGTACGGCGCGCACGCGGCCCGCCACCTGCTGGGCGTGATCGCAGGCGAGCCGGCGACGCGTGCGCGGGACGAGACCCCGCAGTTGACCCCGCGCGGCAGCACCGCACCCCCACGGCAGAGGTGAACCGGTTCATCAGTGGTATGCGGAGGGGAACTCCTCGAAGTACGCCTCGACGCGCTCGGCGGTCGCCGGCCGGGACAGCGCGAAGCCCTGCCCGTAACGGCAGCCGGCCCGCTGCGCCCCCTCGACCTGGGTCGCTGACTCCAACTCCTCGGCGACGATCTCCACACCCAACCGTTCGCCGACGTTGACCACCACGTCGATCAGCGGCGGCTGCCCGGCCGGCTGCGCCCCCACCAGCTCCGGACCCACCTTGAGCAGGTCGATCGGCAGCCGGCGCAACTGGGCCAACGAGGCGTGTTCGGCCCGGAAGTCGTCCAACGCGGTGCGTACGCCCAGCGACCGCAGACCCGCCAGCCGGGCCACCACCGTCGACAGGTCGGCGGCGACCCTCGGCTCGGCCACCTCCACCACCAGTCGCTCCGGTGGCACCCCGTACGCGGCAAGGACCGCCGCGGCGCGCTGCACGAAGTCGGGCGTGGTCAACTCCCGGGTGGTCACGTTGACGGCCATCCACAGCTCGCGGGAGCCCGCCACCCAGGCGGCCAACTGCCGGCAGGCCCGGTCCAGCACCCACCACTCCAACTCGCCGACCAGATCCAGGTCCTCGGCGACCGGCAGCAGCTCGGCCGGGAGCACCGTGCCGAGCACCGGGCTGCGCCAGCGCAGCAGCGCCTCGGCACCCACCGGCTGCCGGTCGGTCAGGTCGAGCACCGGCTGGTAGACCAGGTCCAACTCGCCCCGGGCGACCGCGCCCGGCAGCTCACGTTCCAGGTCGAGCCGGCGGACCAACTGCTCCTCCAGGAACGCGTCGTACCACTCGACCCGGTCCCGGCCCAGCTGCACCGCCCGCCGCCGCGCCAGCTCGGCCTGCCGGAGCACGTCGGCCGGACCAGCGCCACTCACCTCGGCCAGCCCGATGCTCGCCTGCACGCGCAGCACCGAACCGGCCAGCTGGTACGGCACGGTGAGCGTGGTCAGCAGTCGGGTGCCCAACGCGTACGCCAGCACGGGCCCGGCGCCGGTGACCACCGCGAAGCCGGCACCCATGCAGCCGGTCACCAGGTCGCCCGGCGCGACGACCGCCCGGACCCGCAGAACCGCCTCGGCGAGAGCGTCCTCGCGGGCCACCAGGCCCAGCCCTTCGGTGCCGTGCAACTCCACCAGCAACAGCGCACCAGCTGGCGCGGGCACGTCACCGATCGCGGCGAGGGCGGCGAGCAGGGCCGCCCGATCTCCCGGCCCGTCGCCGGTCGCGCCGGATTGACGGTGTGCCGGCGACCAGGCGACACCCGTGTCGGGCCACGTCGCGCCGGCGCCGCTCGCATCGGCGCGCCAGACGCCGTCGGCGCCGGACGTGGTGGTCGCGGGAGCCCAGGACTCCGGTGTCGCGGCCGGCCGGTGCGGTTGCGGCTCCCGGCGGCGGATCGGGTGGTCGGCGGCTCTGCGGTGTGCGGCGTGCCGCTCGGGAGCGCCCGCGCCACCACGCAGCAGCTCCCGCAGGACCAGAGGTGGCACCGCCGCGAGGGCGAGCAGCAGACTCGTCCGGTCCGGAGTACGACCGGAACCTAGGTGCAGGCCCGCCGCGAACAGCAGCACCGACGCCGGGAGAACCGCCCGCGGCCAGGTCGTGGCGGGGGTACCGGTCGGTGGCGTGACGCTGGACGTCGCCACCGCTGACGTCGCGCCGAGGGCGGTCAGCAGCATCCCGAGGACCAGGGGCGGCACCGCGAGAAGCGGCGCACGACCCGTCGACGCGGACGGCAGGATCGCCAACAACACCAGCCCCACCAGGGTGAGCAGGACGCCTCCCCGGCAGATCGCGCCACCCGAGCGCCGCCGGCGGCCGGTGAACGCGCTGAGCGCGGCGTTGCCCAGGCCCGCCAGCACTAGCGCCGCGACCAGCCGGACCGGCGCGGGGAGGGTGGCGGTGGGCAGGAGCAACCAACCGGCGAGGGTCAGACCGACAGTCGGGCCGGCCGCGTCGACCAACCCCCGTAGTCGGGCCGGCGCGGGCGTCCGTGCCGAGAGCCCACGCAGCCCGGCCACGGACAGGACCGCGACGATGAGCGAGCCGAGCAGCGCGACCGCGCGATGCCGGGTGTCGACCAGCGGCCACACGGCCGCGACCCAGCCGGCCGCCACCACGGCGGCGTCGAGCAGGATCGCCGACACCCGCCACGAGGAGTCGGCCGGCGGCGGGTCGGCGGGTCGGTGCACGGCCAGCCGGGAGAGTCGGACGCCGGCGAGGGTGGCGCCCGCGCCACCGGCCAACGCGATCACCACCGGGGTCGGGACCACAGCGGCGGCACCGGCGAGGACGAGCAGCGCCACGGCCGTCGACACGGCGGCCTCCGGGACCGCCCGGCGGGGGACGAGAAAACGGAACGGGTACGCGAGGAGCACGGCGGTCGCCTTCGTGAGGGGGCACGGGGCGGTGCGGGCGGTGCTGCGGTGCTGAGCGGTGGGACGGCGGAGGTTGCGAGTCCACTGCCCAAAACTGGAAAACGACCGGCGACCGAATTTGTTACGCGTCGGTCATCGGCACGAAGCAGTGACCTGTGTCACTGTACGACGTACGGGCCCCGTGGCACCGCCCGCCGCGACCCCTGCCGGCCAGGGGTGGGATCATCGCAGGGTGAGTACGCCCGACACGGTCCGCTTCCGTTTCAACCAAGCCATCCTGGCCGCCGCGGTCATCGCCTTCATCGGTGCCCTGCCACTGGCGAACGCCCGGGCGTACCTGCTGCCGGTGCTGCTCATCCCGCTCGGCGTCGGGGTGTGGGCCTGGCGGGCCGGCACCGACGCCGACTCCCGGGAGCTGCGTCTGCGGGCGCTGTTCGGGCAACGCCGGATCGGCTGGGACCGGGTCGCCGAGTTGGCCACCGACGCGCGCGGGCGGGCCGTCGCCCGGCTCGACGACGGCCAGCAGCTCGTCCTGCCGGCGGTACGCGGCACCGACCTGCCCCGACTGGTCTCGGCCACCGGCCAGACCCTGCCGGACGAGGCCGCCGAGGCACCCGGCGCGTAAGCCGGGACCGCTCGCCGACCCCGGCGCCGCCCCGACGGCTCAGTAGCCGTCGACCACCGTGTTGACGAGTGGTTCACCGGCGGCGAACCGTCGCACCTGCTCGCCGACCAACCGGTACGCGCGCGGCAACAGCCCTCGCACCGATCCCCCCACGTGTGGGGTGAGCAGCACGTTCGGCATCGTCCACAGGGGAGATTCGGCAGGTAGCGGCTCCGGATCGGTGACGTCCAGCGCGGCCGAGATCCGGCCGGTGGCCAGTTCGGCGACGAGCGCCTCGGTACGCGCCACCGGGCCCCGGGCCGCGTTGACCAACAGCGCACCGTCGGGCATCGCGGCCAGGAAGTCCTTGTCGATCAGGCCGCGGGTCTGGTCGGTGAGCGGCACCAGCACCACCACCACGTCGGCGTCGGGCAGCAGCCGGGGCAGCTCCGCGACGGCGTGCACCGACTGCTCCGGTCGGGCGGTGCGGGCGACCAGGGTGAAGCTCACCCCGAAGGGCGCCAGCCGGTCCCGCACCGCCGCGCCGATGGACCCGGCCCCGACGATCAGCACCCGTTTGCCGGTCAGCTCGTCGGTCGGCGCGTTGCCGTCGTACGCCCACTGCCGCTGTGCCTGCGCCCGGGCAAAGGCGGGAAACGCCCGTAGCTGCGCCAGGATCGCGGTGACCACCCACTCGGCCGTGGACGGGTCGTGCACACCCCGGGCGTCGCAGAGCGTGACTCCTTCGGGGACACGGCCGACCCAGGCGTCCGCCCCGGCGGAGAGCAGCTGCACCACCGCCAGGTCGGGTAGCTCGCGCAGGAGCGCGGTCGCGTCCGAACCGCTCAGGAACGGCGGCACCCAGAAACGAACGTCGGCCACGGCGGACGGCAGGCGATCGGCGTGCTCGGCGACCTCCACCGTCACGCCCGGGGGCAGCTCGCCGACGAGGTCCAGGCCGGCCGGGTGCGGAATCCATACCTTCACGTCCGCCGACGATAGCCGCCGGCGAGACGGCCGGCGCGGGCACGGCGGGAACCGGCGCCACGGAGGACCGAACTCGGCGCTGGGTGGGCGCGACGCGACGCACAAGTGTTCGGTTCCGGCCATGAGGAGGTATAACCGAGTGTTGGAGGGCCGGTTGTCCTCCACCCCGGCAGACAGGTGCTCGATGACGGACGGCTCCCCCGCCAGCACGCGACCTTCGAACACCCCACCCGGAGTGCTCGGCGACGCGGCGCGGCTGCGTGCCCTCGCCGACACGGGCCTGGACGCCGCACCCGACGAGGCGTTCGACCGGTTCGCCCGCCTGGTCAGCGACCTGCTGGAGGTGCCGGTCGCACTGGTCTCGCTGGTCTCCGCCGACCGGCAGTTCTTTCCGGGCGCGGTGGGGCTGCCCGAGCCGTGGTCACAGAGGCGGCAGACCCCGTTGAGCCACTCGTTCTGCCAGCACGTGGTGGACATCGAGGTGCCGATGGTGCTGCCGGACGCCCGCCTCTACCCCCGCGTACGGAACAATCTCGCCATCGACGACCTCGGCGTCGTCGCGTACGCCGGGATGCCGTTGACCGACCTCTCCGGCCGGGTGCTCGGCTCGTTGTGCGCCATCGACAACAAGCCTCGGGCGTGGACCGCCGGGCAGGTGCGGACGCTGTCCGACCTGGCCGCCGCCTGCTCGTCGGAGCTGCGCCTGCGGATCGCGCTCGACGGGGCGCAGGAGGCGCGTCGTCGGGTGGTGCAGGCGCACGAGCGCCTGGAACTGCTGGCCGGAGTGAGCGAAACGCTCGCCGGCACGTTGGACGTGGGCACGTCGCTGCGCCGGCTCGCCGCCGCCATGGTGCCGCTGCTCGCCGACTGGTGCCTGCTCACCCTCGTCGGGCCGACGGGCCAACCCCGCGAGGTCGTCGCGGTGCACCGCGACCAGGCCCGGATGCCGGACATCGCCCGCTTCGCCGACCTGCTGCGCACCGGCCTGAGCCAGGAGTCGATCATCCGCACGGTGCTGCGCACGGGCCAGCCCCGGCTCGGTGAGGTGGCGTCGCCGGCCGACGTAGCCCGGGGCACCATGAATCCGGAGCTACCGGGGATCGCCGATCGGCTGGGCATCGCCTCGTACCTCAGCGTGCCGGTGCGGGCCGTCGGAGGCACCGTGCTGGGCGCGATCACCCTGGTCAACGGTCCCGGTCGGCAGCAGTTCGACGCCCGCGACCTGCTCACCGCCGTGGACATCGGCCGCCGGGCGGGGCAGGCCATCGGCAACAGCTCGATGTACGGGGAGCAGCGGCACGTCGCCGAGGTCCTGCAACACAGCATGCTGCCGCGGTTGCCGATCCTGACGGAGCTGGAACTGGCGGCCCGCTACCAGCCGGCGGCCGACCGGGTCGAGGTCGGCGGCGACTGGTACGACGCCTTCGTGCAGCCCGACGGCGACGTGATCGTGGCGATCGGGGACGTGGCCGGGCACGACATCGAGGCCGCGGCGACCATGGGTCAGCTCCGCAACCTGGTGCGCGGCAACGCGTTCGGCCGACCCGACCAGGTCGGGGCGCTGATGAGCCACCTGGACGACGCGATCCGCGGTTTGCGGCTGCCCATCGCGGCCACCGCCACGCTGGTACGGGTCAGCCCGGCGCGCTCCGGTGTCCGCGAGGTGACGTGGTGCAACGCCGGGCACCCGCCAGCGCTGGTGGTCCGCGCCGACGGCTCGGTGGACGTGCTCGAAGCGACGCCGGAACCGCTGCTCGGCCTGGCCCGACCCACCCCGCGGACCAGCCACTCGACGAGCCTCGCTGCCGGAGACACCCTGCTGCTCTACACCGACGGGCTGATCGAACGCCGGGACCGGTCCATCGACGACGGCCTCGCCGAGCTGGTGGGCAGGTTGACCCGCACCGAAACGGTGCCCCTGGACGAGCTCTGCGACCTGCTGCTCGCCTCGATCCACCACCGTGAGGACGACACGGCGCTGCTGGCGGTCCGGGCCCGCTGACAGCGGAGCACCCCGGCCGGGCCATCCGTCGGGCTACGCTGGGCCCGGTGAGAGCCCGTCCCCCGTACCCTCGCATCCACCGCCTCCGGGCGGTCCTCGCGGCGTCCTGCGCGGTGCTACTGCTCGCCTCGGGTTGCAGTTTCGGCGAGCCGGAACCCGACCCGGCGGGCGAGCCGCCCAACCTGCCGACGCCGTCGGCGTCGGCGAACCCCGGCCGTGCAGGCCAGCAGGCGGTGACGACCGTCCTGGCCAAGGGGCTGCGGGTGCCGTGGGCCATCGCGTTCCTGCCCGACGGCGGCGCGCTGGTCACCGAACGGGACAGCGGCCGGATTCTCCAGGTGGGCCCCGAGTCCGGCCCGGACGGGCTGCGCGTCCGGGCGGTGCAGACGATCAGCGACGTGGCGGCGGCGGGCGAGGGCGGCCTGCTCGGCATCGCCGTCTCCCCCGGCTACGCCCAGGACCGGACGGTCTTCGTCTACTACACGGCCGAGCAGGACAACCGGGTTGCCCGCCTGCAACTCGGCGGGCAGCCCACCCCGATCCTCACCGGCATCCCGAAGGCGAACGTGCACAACGGCGGCGGGTTGGGCTTCGGGCCGGACGGTCAGCTCTACGTCAGCACGGGTGACGCGGGCGAGCGGCCCAACGCGCAGGACACGAAGAGTCTCGGCGGCAAGATCCTGCGGATCACCACCGATGGCAAACCCGCGCCGGGCAACCCGTTCCCCGGCTCGCCCGTGTGGTCGTTCGGCCACCGCAACGTGCAGGGCTTCGCCTGGGACGCGGCCAAGCGCATGTACGCCGTCGAGTTCGGCCAGAACACCTGGGACGAGATCAACCAGATCACCAAGGGCGGCAACTACGGCTGGCCGGAGGTCGAGGGGCGGACCGGCGACAAGCGCTACACCGACCCGATCACACAGTGGGCGACGTCCGACGCGTCCTGCTCCGGCCTGGCCGCGACGGACCGGCTGCTGGTCACCGGCTGCCTGCGTGGCAAGCGGCTCTGGGTGATGGAGCTGACCGACACCGGGACGCTGCTCGGGCAGCCCAGCGAGCTGCTGACCAACCGGTACGGGCGGTTGCGCGCCGTGGCCGCCGCACCCGACGGCTCACTGTGGGTGAGCACCTCCAACCACGACGGGCGGGGTGACCCGGCGGCCGACGACGATCGCCTGCTGCGGGTGGTCTTCGCCGGTGGCGACGGCGGTCGCAGCTGAGCTGCGTCACCTTCCGCCCAGGTTTGCCAAGATCCCTTCACGGGCAGGTCAGAATCTCAGCATGGACGGGCAACGCGACGAGCGGCACGACGACGCCGAGGACCGGGACGACCCGGTGACCGGCGGCGAGCCGTCGCGCCCAGCGGCCCGTCGGATCGGCCGCCCGGGCGGGCCGGTACGGCGCACCGGCGTGGTCCTCGCCGTGCTGGCGGTGGCCCTGGCCGGGGCGGTGCTCGGGGTGCTGGCCGGCGGTCGGGTGAACACCGACATCGGGCCGTTCCGGGCCAACCTCACCCTCTCCCCAGCCAGCGACGGCGGGACGACAATCGACGTACCGCCGCTCGGCGCGCTGCTGATCGACAGCCACAGCGGGCCGACGCACCTCACCGTACGACTCGGCGCGCTGGACCAGGGGCGCACCGAGGCGCTGCTCGACGATCCGGCGAGCATCAGTCGGGCCAGCCAGAGCGCCGTGGAGGACGTCCGCTCCGGGGTGATGCGGCTCGGGTTGCGGACCCTCGGCTCGGCGGTGCTGGTCACCCTGATCCTGGCGGCGTTGATCTTCCGGAACGTGCGGCGTACGGCGTGGGCGGGCGGTTTGGCGCTGCTGGTCACCGCCGGAAGCCTCGGCACTGCCGCCGCGACCCTGCGCCCGCAGGCGATCGAGGAACCGCGCTACGAGGGTCTGCTCGTCAACGCGCCGGCGATCGTCGGTGACGCCCGCCGCATCGCCAACGACTACACCAAGTACGCCGAACAGCTGCAACGCATCGTCGGCAACGTCAGCCAGCTCTACACGACGGTGTCGGCGTTGCCGGTGTTGGAACCGGCGCCGGGCACCACGCGCGTCCTGCACGTCTCCGACATGCACCTCAACCCGACGGGCTGGCAACTGATCCGCACGGTGGTGGAGCAGTTCGGCATCGACGTGGTCATCGACACCGGCGACATCACCGACTGGGGCAGTGAGCCCGAGGCGTCGTTCGTCGGCTCGATCAGCCTGCTCAAGAAGCCGTACGTGTTCATCCGGGGCAACCACGACTCGGGTAAGACCGGCGCCGCGGTGGCGCGCCAGCCGAACGCGATCGTGCTCAACAACTCGACGACCACGGTGGCGGGGCTGACCATCGCCGGCATCGGCGACCCGCGCTTCACTCCGGACAAGAACACCTCACCGGCCGGCAGCGGGCTGACCCAGGAGGTCGCCGACCAGGTAATCGGGGCCGGCAACCAGCTCGCCGCGACGGTCCGCAGCTCGCCACGGCCGGTCAACATCGCCCTCGTGCACGACCCGGCGTCGGCCGGGCCACTCGCCGGCACGTGCCCGCTGGTGCTGGCCGGGCACACGCACGCCCGGCAGGTCTCCAAGCTGCCGCAGGCACCCGGCCAGCAGCCCACCGCCCTGTTCGTGGAGGGCTCCACCGGCGGGGCCGGGCTGCGCGGCCTGGAGGGTGAGAAGCCGACTCCGCTGTCGATGACAGTGCTCTACTTCGACCAGCAGAAAATGCTCCAGGCGTACGACGACATCACCGTCGGCGGCACCGGCCAGGCCCAGGTCAACCTGGAACGCCACATCGTGCAGGACCCGAACGCCGGCGCCCCCGCCTCGGTCACCCCCACCCCGACCCGCTGAGCGCGGGCCGGGGCGGCGTCTGCCCTGAGGTGGCCGCGTTTTTAGCAGTCCATGACCACGTTCGCGAGTTCCTGCAGTTCCGTGCGTTTTTCGGAACGTTCGGTGTCTACGGCGAGTTTTGCTATGGCGTTCACCCAGGCGGATTTTTGTTCGTTGCGTAGCTGGCGGGAGTGTTCGTGGACGTAGGCCTTCGCGGTGTCTATTCCCTTGACGAAGAGAAGGTCGACCGCGTGTAGGGCAATGTCGGCGCCGTCGGCGGGATGGCCGGATTGTTTGATGAGGTCGACGCGCAGGTCGGTGGCGGGATCGATGGAGCGGGCGTGGTCGGTGATGAGGTGGAAATTGCGGGTGGCGGGGACGAGCTCTCTCTGGTAGTCCAAGACAATGGGAGCGGCATCGGGTGTGCCCAGCTCACCCAAGAGGGGTTTGAAGCGGGTGAACCAGGAGTCGCCCTGAACGAGGTCCACGATTTTGTCGAGGTCTGTGCGAGCCGCTGAGCTGGTCAGCTCTTGGCGGTATTCGTTGAGGATGGTGAGGGTGGCGCCGCGGTCGGGCGCGAGGAGGAGTTCGCGCAGGGCCGGAGTGACGACCTCGGTCTGGGCCTTTGCCTGACGCGCCGCGTTGGTGAGGCCTGCTGCGGTGAGGGTGGCGCCCAGTGCGAGGTCGGTGCCGAGCCTCGCCGTCCACGTCTGGCCAAGCGAGACCTGGCCGGGTGAGCGCTTCGGGATAACCGGGTGAACGATGCTGACGTTGGAAGCTTCGGACAGTTCGGTGAGTGGGCCCTCGATGTTCGCGGGGGTGACCACGACGCGGGGCCGTCGCCCCAGGGCCAGGTGTAGTGCCAGGCATCGCACAGCGGCCAGGGAATCGGCGGTCGCCGCGCGACCCGGGCGGACGCCCAGGAAGATCACCTCTCCAACGAAGCCGGCTGCCGCGGCGAGCACCTCCTTCTTCATCGCCGTCGAGGCTCGCTCGCCGAGCCAGTAGACCCGCCCCGACGGATCCACCTCGACGCCACGCCCGGGCGGCACCACCACCGGCCCGACCGTCCACTTCGCCCACGGCCGCTGCACGCCGGCAGCAGAAAGCGCTGCCTGGTTCATGCCAGCGGAAACGCGCGTGGTCCTCGCTGCCTCAGGCGCCGCGCTCTGGACGTTGTCGGCCGGCGCCGCGCTCTGAACGTTGTCGGCCGGCGCCGCGTCACTATCCGGTGTCTGGCTGCTGCCGGCGGCGCTGATTCCGGATGACACCTGGGTGCGGCGCGGTGGCTGGGCAGTGGACTGCACGGCGGCAGGCAGGGCCAGTAGTGGCTCGTGCGGCGGTGTGGACGGTGTGTCGCCGAACAGGGATGCCAGGTCGTCGTCGGGGGTGGGTTGCCGGGATTGCGGCCGGGGTGGGTTGATGAGGATCGGGTTCGGCGTGTGGTCCTTGCTGGCGGTGGGGTCCGGCTGGGTAGACAGTTGACCAGCGGCTATCGCCTGCGTGAAGTCGCGGGCGTAAGCCGAGGAGTTGGCCCACTCTGGCTGATTGTCCATCCAGCCAAATTCGCCATCCCCGGCGACATCGACATCCATCGTGTCCAAGGTGTCCGGTGGCACGTTCTCCTGGTCAGGAGCGTCGGCATCCCGGGCGATAACACCAGTGGCAACGGAACCGTCAAGACCCCCGGCCGCAGCAGAGGCAAGCCGCACATTCCAAGAACCGTCAGAACCGCCAACGAGACGCCAACCCTCGCCAGACTTCCATTCCATCGTCCACAAATCTGCTATCGAAGTGATGGAACGCAGCGACCTCCGCAAGTTTCCTATAGCATCTCTTGGCAGAGAACGACCGGCATATGTACTCCTGATCTCGGCAGTGGTTGCCAACGTGCCGCGCTTCTCGACAAGAAGTCGAAGGAGTGGAGCCTGTTCTCTTGTGAAAACAAATTCTGGAATTCCGTTGCGATACAGGGTTTCATTGTCAAGAACCCATGAATCGTGCGCAGCTGCGTAACTGCCCTCGGCCGCCGCAGGCGATGAGTCTGGCGCGTGCCGCTGGCTGGTTCTCTGGTGGGTGGAGGTCGAGGCGTACTGCTGGTTGGTAGACATGCCGGTATGGACGATTGGCGACGGATCCAGCAACGCGCCGACGAGTGGGACCTGGGCGTCGTCGAGGCTGAGGTTGGGGTGAGGGGCGTTGTGGTGGCCAGCGGTGACCGACGTGAATGGGTTCCAGGTGCTCGATGACTGCTCTGCGGCGTCGTGAAGGAGTGTGTCAGCGCCGAGTATCGAGATGCCCGGCACGCCGGCCGGACGCAGGGACCGATAGTGGTAGCCGTTGCGGTGGAGGTAGAGCGCGGGGTGGCCTGGGTTAGGGACGTGAGTCACATCCACGATGCCGGCGACGGTGCTTTCGAGAATGCGAATGTCGAGGTTGAGAAGCCGGGCCAGGACGTAGGGCATCTCGAGGCCGGCCTGGGACTGCCAGGATTCCGGCTCCCGCAAGGCTTCCCGCAACACCTCGGGATACGACCCGGACCCCAGGACGATGATGCCGAATGCGATCTCGCGGATTCTCCCATCAGCCGGGCGGTCATGCGGGCGCGATACGCTAAACTCACTCCACATTTCGGCTGAGCGCCCCTTGAAATACTCAAGACCAGCCAGGTCCGCGACGACCTGATCGGTGAAGTACTCAGAGATCTTGCGCCGGAACAACTGCACCAACGGCCGTTCGGACGTCGAACCCTCCGGAGCGCCAACAAACCCGGATAACTCGACAACGAAATCCGGCGGCAGGAACACCCCCTGCGCGGTGGCGCTGGCCAACACCGCCTCGAACAGACCACCAGCGCCCCCGGGCACCGCATCGATCCACATCAGAACATCAGGACGACCAGGCAGGGAAATCAACGACCCGACATCCGCCGCCGGCAACACCCGCCCACCCACCGGCAACAGCCGCTCCCGCCCATCCCCGTCAGACAGGTCGAAACCCTGCCCTGTCCCATCACCCCCAGACATGTCGACATCCATCGTTTCCGCCGGCTGCGCGTTCGCTCCCTCGGGAACATCGACACTCGCCCCGACGACACCCCCACGAGCGTCGAAGGCCCCCGTCAACGACACAGCCGACGCGGACACCACCTCGACATCGGCATCACCAGGCCCCGATGGCACATCAGCCACGTGACCAGCGGCAACCACACCGGGCGCGTGCTGCTCGCTGACGCCTTCGTCGGTGACGGTCGACGCACGGGGCTGATCGGCGGCAATGCCGGCATGGACGGCCGATGACTGCTCTGCGGCGTCGTGAAGGAGTGTGTCAGCGCCGAGTATCGAGATGCCCGGCACGCCGGCCGGACGCAGGGACCGATAGTGGTAGCCGTTGCGGTGGAGGTAGAGCGCGGGGTGGCCTGGGTTAGGGACGTGAGTCACATCCACGATGCCGGCGACGGTGCTTTCGAGAATGCGAATGTCGAGGTTGAGAAGCCGGGCCAGGACGTAGGGCATCTCGAGGCCGGCCTGGGACTGCCAGGATTCCGGCTCCCGCAAGGCTTCCCGCAACACCTCGGGATACGACCCGGACCCCAGGACGATGATGCCGAATGCGATCTCGCGGATTCTCCCATCAGCCGGGCGGTCATGCGGGCGCGATACGCTAAACTCACTCCACATTTCGGCTGAGCGCCCCTTGAAATACTCAAGACCAGCCAGGTCCGCGACGACCTGATCGGTGAAGTACTCAGAGATCTTGCGCCGGAACAACTGCACCAACGGCCGTTCGGACGTCGAACCCTCCGGAGCGCCAACAAACCCGGATAACTCGACAACGAAATCCGGCGGCAGGAACACCCCCTGCGCGGTGGCGCTGGCCAACACCGCCTCGAACAGACCACCAGCGCCCCCGGGCACCGCATCGATCCACATCAGAACATCAGGACGACCAGGCAGGGAAATCAACGACCCGACATCCGCCGCCGGCAACACCCGCCCACCCACCGGCAACAGCCGCTCCCGCCCATCCCCGTCAGACAGGTCGAAACCCTGCCCTGTCCCATCACCCCCAGACATGTCGACATCCATCGTTTCCGCCGGCTGCGCGTTCGCTCCCTCGGGAACATCGACACTCGCCCCGACGACACCCCCACGAGCGTCGAAGGCCCCCGTCAACGACACAGCCGACGCGGACACCACCTCGACATCGGCATCACCAGGCCCCGATGGCACATCAGCCACGTGACCAGCGGCAACCACACCGGGCGCGTGCTGCTCGCTGACGCCTTCGTCGGTGACGGTCGACGCACGGGGCTGATCGGCGGCAATGCCGGCATGGACGGCCGAAGGCGGCTCCGCGGCGTCGTGAAGGCTGGAATGGACCGCGCTGGGCTGGTCAGCTGTCACCCACGTGAGAGGGTACGAGACGCCCGATGACGGCTCCGAGGGAACCCCCACATTCCACGAACCGCCCGAACCACCAACAAGACGCCAACCCCGAGGATGCACAAAGTCCAATTTCCACAGACCATCCAACGCTGCGACGCCGCCTAGTATGTCGCGAAGCGCGGCGACATTTAGGGCTGCCTTTCCTGTGCCGCCATACGCTTTGTTGACCTCGGCATGGGTCACCACGTCGCCGAACTTGCGAACAAAAAGATCCAGCAGAGCAGCAGCCGCAACTGGGAGCATTTTTACTCGGCGGCCACCGTGAAGCAGTATTCGGCCGTGGAGGAACCACGAGTCTTGGGGACCACTGCCACTGGCATCGGCCGTAGCAGGCGACGAGTCCAGCGCGTGCTGATCGCCGGCGCTCTCGTGGGTGAAGGTCGACGCATACGGCTGATCGACGTGCATACCGGCCTGGGCGGTCGACGACGGATCCAGCAACGCGCCGACCACCGAGTCGAGGCTGGAATGGACGGCGCTGGGCTGGTCAGCTGTCATCCACGTGAGAGGGTACGAGACGCCCGATGACGGCTCCGAGGGAACCCCCACATTCCACGAACCGCGCGAACCACCAACAAGACGCCAACCCCGAGTAGGCAAGACTACTATTTCCCACAAACCGTTCAACGCTGGGATTCCGATTATGCTCTCGCGAAGCGAGGCAACATCCATGGATGCGTCCCGTGTGCCGCCATACGCTTTCTTGACCTCGGCATGAGTTACCAGGTCGCCGAATTTGCGAACAAAAAGATCCAGCAGAGCAGCGGTCCCAACTGGGAGTCTTTTTACTTGGCGGCCACCGTGAAGCAGTATTCGGCCGTTGAGGAACCACGAGTCTTGGGGACCACTGCCACTGGCATCGGCCGTAGCAGGCGACGAATCCAGCGCAGGCTCGGCGGAAACCTCACCAGCGGCGACCAGACCGGCAGGATCCCCGACCCGACCAGAACGAACCCTCACATTCCACGAAGCGCGCGGACCACCAGCAAGACGCCAACCCATGCGAGAACGCACGTCTATCTTCCACAAACCCTCCAACGCTTCGATGCTATCTAGTTTTAGGCGAAGATTTTTGACAGCCGTGGCCGCGGAGGCTATGCCGCCATACGCTCTCTCGATCTCGGCATGAGTTACCAGGTCGCCGAATTTGCGAATAAAGAGCTCCAGCAGCGCAGCGGCCGGCTTTCCAAGCTGTGCTATTTCGAGGCCATCGTGAACCAGTGCTCGGCCGTCGAGGAACCATGAATCTTGCCGTGCACTGCCACTGGCCTCGGCCGTAGCAGGCGACGAGTTCTGCACATGCCGCTCGCTGGTGCTCGGGTGGGTGGAGGTCGATGCGTACGGCTGGTCGCTGCGCATGCCGGTATGGACGGTCGACGACGAATCCAGCAACGCACCCACCAGTGGGACGTCGATGGGGTCACCATGGATGCTCGACCGCATGCGGAGCATGTCCCACTGCCGAAGCCGCCGGTTGTGATCCAACACAAGAGACACCGCCCCACGCAACGGACCCGGCACCGCCCCTGCGTCCCGCACCGAACTGGGCAACTCGAACTCAACGATCCGCCCACTTGGTCGAGCCTGCGTCTCGACCAACAACAACTGACCATCAGGACGACGCGCCACCACCACCAGATGACGCGGCACCTTCGGACGGTCCACCCGCACCACCGTCACCGCACCCGGCGCCAACCCCCCCAACCCACCAAGGCCCGCAGCAACGAACGCCCCACCCAACCGCCGGCCAACCCACCCCACCCCATCAGCGTCATCACGCGTCACCAACGGCAGACCCACACCCGTGAGCACCTCACCGACCCGAGGCACACAATCAGCCGCACCATCCCAGTCAGCGACACCCTCCAGCGCCACGCCCAACCGCCACCGCATCACCGCCGACGACAACCCCGACACCCCGGCCACCGACTCCACATGGCCACCAGCCGCACCCGGAAACACCACCACATCACCCGACACCCACCCCGGCAGCACACCCGCGCGCACCCACAACGGCACACCCAACTCACCCACCCACCGCAACACCCCCCACCCATCCACAGCCGCCGACGCCAACGCCACCACCGACCGCCCCACCACACGAACCGACTGCCCCCGCACCACCTCCCGCACCCAACCCGACCCCACCGACCCCCCATCAACCCACATCACCTGCACACCCACCACCGGCTCACCAAGACACACTTCCTCCGGTGGCACACCCCCGCCCAAAAACACCCCCGACCGCACCCACGTCAACCCAAACTCCACACACCCCACAACCCCACCCTCACCCACTCGAAACAACCCTCCGGATCAGCGCAACCACTCGACGAGACCTCCACTTAAAACCATAAAGCCCACAAAGAAGGCCGACCAGACAGGAAACTTCAGGTTTGACAGAACGGCGCCACAGGCAGTGTGTTTCAGAATGCGCTCCGGGCAGGTCAACACCGCAACGAGGAAAGTGCAGATGTGCGGTACAGGCCGGGACCGCGTACGCAGTGGGTGATTCCTACGCGGACTTCAGATGCAAGCGTGACGAGGCGAGCGGCACAGGTGTTTCAGTCACAGCCCCCGCCGCCGTGCAACCTGTCGGGGCGTCGACGGCCGGATCAGCCGAGTGCGACGGCGGGGACGCAGCGCCAGGTCCCAAGACCCGGGCCCGGGCCGATTGCTCAACCACACGTGCCAACGCCGCCTCGAACCCGACCTAAGTGTGGTGAACACGGCGAACGGGCTGGCACACACCGCGCCAGCCCGTGCACACCGAGATTGGTCAGCCCTGGACGCCCAGGCGCTCCAGGATCAACGTGCGGACGGCTGCGGCGTCGGCCTGACCACGGGTCGACTTCATCACCGCGCCGACCAGCGCGCCGGCCGCCGCGACCTTGCCGCTGCGGATCTTGTCGGCGATGCCCGGGTTGGCGGCGATGGCCTCGTCCACCGCGGTGGTGAGCGCACCGGTGTCCGAGACGACCTCCAGGCCCCGGCTGGTCATGATCTCGGTGGGTGAGCCCTCACCGTCGACCACGCCCTCCAGCACCGTACGGGCCATCTTGTCGTTGAGCTTGCCGGCGTCGACCAGACCCTGCAGCTCGGCGACCTGCGCCGGGGTGGCGCCGATGTCGGCCAGCTCCACGCCGCTCTCGTTGGCCCGGCGGGACAACTCGCCCAGCCACCACTTACGGGCCGCGGCCGGGGTGGTGCCGGCTGCCACGGTGGCCTCGATCAACTCGACCGCTCCGGCGTTGAGCACCGACTGCATGTCCAGGTCGGACAGGCCCCACTGCTGCTGGAGCCGACGCCGGTGCACCCGAGGCAGCTCCGGCAGGGCGGCCTTCAGCTCGGCGACCCAGGCCGGGTCCGGGGCGACCGGCACCAGATCCGGCTCCGGGAAGTACCGGTAGTCGGTGGCCGTCTCCTTCGAGCGGCCCGACGTGGTGTCGCCGCTCTCCTCGTGGAAGTGCCGGGTCTCCTGGGTGATCCGGCCGCCCGCGTCGAGCACCGCCGCCTGCCGCAGCATCTCCGAGCGGACCGCCCGCTCCACCGACCGCAGCGAGTTGACGTTCTTGGTCTCGGTACGCGTACCCCACTCCTGCCCCGGCAGGTTCAGCGAGGTGTTCACGTCGCAGCGCAGCGAACCCTCCTCCATCCGCACGTCCGAGACGCCGAGGGTACGGATCACGTCACGCAGCTCCGCGACGTACGCCCGGGCCACGTCCGGGGCGAGCGCCCCGGTGCCCACGACCGGCTTGGTGACGATCTCGACCAGCGGGATACCGGCCCGGTTGTAGTCCACGAGCGACTCCGTCGCGCCGTGGATCCGCCCGGTGGCACCGCCGACGTGCAGAGTCTTGCCGGTGTCCTCCTCCAGGTGCACCCGCTCGATCTCGATCCGCACCGTCTCGCCGTTGACCTCGACGTCCAGGTAGCCGTCGACGCAGATCGGCTCGTCGTATTGGCTGATCTGGAAGTTCTTCGGCATGTCCGGGTAGAAGTAGTTCTTCCGGGCGAACCGGCACCACTCGGCGATCGAGCAGTTCAACGCCAGGCCGATCCGGATGATCGCCTCGATGGCGGCCTTGTTGGCCACCGGCAGCGACCCGGGCAGGCCCAGGCACACCGGGCAGACCCGGGTGTTCGGCTCGCCACCGAAGTCGGTCGGGCAGCCGCACCACATCTTGGTGTTCGTGCCCAACTCGACGTGGGTCTCCAGGCCGATCACCGGTTCGTAGCGCGCGACGACCTCGTCGTACGCGGGCAGCGTCGTCGTCATCTGGGCTCCTGCCTCACAGTGCCGGTGGGGTGAACGTGCCGACCGCGGACTCCAACGCGGCAGCGACCCGGTACATCCGGTCGTCGGCCATCGTCGGGGCCATCACCTGCAGGCCCACGGGCAGCCCCTCGGAGAGACCACAGGGCACCGAGATGCCCGGCCCGCCGTACAGGTTGGTCGGAATGGTGAACAGGTCGGCCAGGTACATCTGGTACGGGTCGGCGGTGCGGGCGCCGATCGGGAAGGCCGTGAACGGGGTGGTCGGCGAGATCAGCGCATCCACCTGCTCGAACGCGGCGTTGAAGTCCCGCGTGATGAGCGTACGGACCTTCTGCGCCTGGCCGTAGTACGCGTCGTAGTACCCCGACGACAACGCGTACGTGCCGATCATGATGCGGCGCTTGACCTCGGGGCCGAAGCCGGCCTCGCGGGTCAGCGACATGACCTCCTCCAGCGACCGGTTGCCGTCGTCGCCGACCCGCAGGCCGAACCGGACGCCGTCGAACCGGGCCAGGTTGGAGGAGCACTCGCTCGGGGCGATCAGGTAGTACGCCGGTAGCGCGTACGCGAACGTCGGGCAGGACACCTCGACGACCTCGGCGCCCATCTTGGTCAGCGCGTCGACCGACTCGCGGAACGCCGCCATCACGCCCGCCTCGGCGCCCTCGCCGACGAACTCGCTGACGATGCCGAGTCGTACGCCGGTCAGGTCACCGGTCGCGCCCAGCTTCGCCGCCGCCACCACGTCCGGTACGGGCTGCGGGATCGACGTCGAGTCGCGCGGGTCGTGCCCGCCGATCACCTGGTGCAGCAGGGCCGCGTCGAGCACGTTGCGGGCACACGGGCCGGGGGTGTCCAGCGACGAGGAGAACGCCACCAGGCCGTACCGGGAGGTGCCGCCGTAGGTGGGCTTCGCCCCCACGGTGCCGGTGACCGCGCCGGGCTGCCGGATCGAGCCACCGGTGTCCGAGCCGATCGCCAGCGGCGCCTCGTACGCGGCCAGCGCGGCGGCGCTGCCACCACCCGAGCCACCCGGGATGCGGCTCAGGTCCCACGGGTTGTGCGTCGGGCCGTACGCCGAGTACTCGGTGGAGGAGCCCATCGCGAACTCGTCCATGTTCGTCTTGCCCAGCATGACGGTGCCGGCGGCACGCAGCCGCTGCACGATCGTCGCGTCGTACGGCGGACGCCAGCCTTCGAGGATCTTCGAGCCGACGGTGGTCGGCACGCCACGGGTGGCGAGCACGTCCTTCACCGCGACCGGCACACCCGCGAGGGCGCCCAGCTCCTCGCCGGCGGCCCGGCGCTCGTCCACCTCGCGGGCCGCGGCGAGCGCGCCGTCGGTGTCCACGTGCAGGAAGGCGTGCACCCGGTCGTCGACCGCGGCGATCCGGTCCAGGTGCGCCTGGGTCACCTCGACGGCGGAGGTCTCCCCGCCGGCGACCAGGGCGGCGATCTCCGTCGCGGTCATTCTGGTCAAATCGCTCATGCCGTCACTCCGCTTCGCTCCGCGACGCCATGAGGCACCACAGCGCTGCACTGTTGATTCGCTCGCTGGCGCTCGCTCATGAGGCCACGTCCTCGCTCAGAATCCGGGGTACGCGGAACCGCTGGTCCTCGGCGTCCGGCGCGCCCGACAGCGCCTCCTGCGGGGTCAGGCACGGCGTGACGACGTCCTCACGGAAGACGTTGGTCAACGGCACCGAGTGCGAGGTCGGCGGGATGTCCGCGGCGGCGACCTCGCCGACCTGGGCGACCGCCTGGAGGATCACGTCGAGCTGGCCGGCGAACGTGTCCAGCTCCTCCTCGGTGACGGCGAGCCGCGACAGGCGCGCCAGGTGCGCGACCTCCTCGCGGGAGATGGCGGCCATCCGTGCCCCCTTCTGATGTCCTGCTGGTCGGGCGGTGTGCCGGCGCGCGGCGGGTGCAGCGTGACGCGCGGTGACCGGAGCGAGTCTATTGTTCCGCCCCCCGCGCCGGCTGCTCGGGTGGGTCAGCGCGTCAGTCTGCGGGCGGCGTCCGGCTCCGGACCTCCGCTGGGGCGGACCGGCCGGTAGCGGGCCAGCCAGGTGACCAGCTCCTCGGCGGGCATCGGGCGGGCGTAGAACCACCCCTGGGCCGCGTCGCAGCCGGCCGCGTACAACATCCGCCAGGTCCGCTCGTCCTCCACGCCCTCGGCGACCACCCGCAGGCCCAGCGCGCCCGCCAGCTCGATCGTCGAGCGGACGATGGCCGCGTCGTCGGCGTCCTCGGCCATGCCCAGCACGAACGACCGGTCCACCTTCACCTCGGACAGCGGCAGTCGGCGCAGGTGTTGCAGCGACGAGTACCCGGTGCCGAAGTCGTCCAGCGCGATGGCCACCCCGATCTGGTGCAACCGGGAGATGGTGGCCAGCACCCGGCGCGGATCGGCCATCAACGCGCCCTCGGTGATCTCCAGTTGCAGCCGCTCGGCCGGCACCCCGTAGCGGGCCAGCCGGTCGGCGATCTGGTCGGCGATCTCGCCGGTGTGCAGGTCGCGCACACTGACGTTGAGCGCCGCGCGCAGCCCGATGCCGGCCGCCGACCACTTGGCGAGCTGCTCCACCACGTCGTCCACGACGCGCCGGGTGAGCAGCCGCATCACCGCGCTCTGCTCGGCGACCCGGATCAGCTCCTCCGGGTCGACCATGCCCCGACGCGGGTGCCGCCAGCGCAGCAGGGCCTCGACACCGACCACCTCGCCGGTCGCGATGGCGATCTGCGGCTGGTAGTACATGGTGATCTCACCGGCGTCGTCGGCCGGCTCGCCGCCGTCGCGTACCCACCCGGTCGCCTCGATCACCCGCTCCCCCGCAACGGGCCCACCGTCGCGCCCCGGACGGTGGTCGCCCGCCGGTGGCAGCGCGCCGCCGTTCGGCGAGCGACGGCCGTGACCGCCGGAACGCCGGTCCCGGCTCGGGCCCGGGCGGGTACCCGGAATCGTCGCGCGACTGTTGCGGCCCCGGATCGGGTCGGCGCCGGTGGCGATCCGGTTGATCAGCTCATCGGCGTGCGCCAACTCGCCGTCGGCGCGCCGACGGCGAGCCCACCACCGCCCGCCGGTCGGCGGCGTCGCGGCGATCACCGGCGCCGCACCGGCCGGCAGCGCCGCGCCGTCACCGCCGCGCACCTCGGCCTCCACCGCAAGGGGTACGTCTGCCGTCCGCTCCGACTCACCCGACTCGGGGTCGTCCACGGGTACGGGATGGCCTGCTCGTGTGGCGGAAGCGGCTGGTGCGGCGTGCGTGGCCTCGTCGGCGTGGCTTGCGGCGTCGGCCTGGCTTGCCTCGTCGGCGTGGCTTGCGGCGTCGGCCTGGCTTGCCTCGTCGGCGTGGCTTGCCTCGTCGGCGTGGCTTGCCTCGTCGGCGGACGAGCCGGACTCGAGCACCCGGCGGAGGTCGGCGAGGAGCCCGAGACGCTCGGCCGAGTTGTGGTCGGACTCCGGCGCGTACACCGCGACCGTGTCGTTGCGGTGCTTGGCGTCGTACATCGCCACGTCGGCGTGCCGCATCAGGGTGGCGAAGTCCTCGCCGTGCTCGGGGAAGAGGGCGATCCCGATGGAACCTCCGACGTCGAGCGGCAGTCCGTCCAACGGCACCGGCTCGGCCAACGCCCCGACCACACGATCGGCCAACTCGCGCGCCTGGCCGACATCGGTCAGCCCGGTCATCACGATGGCGAACTCGTCGCCACCCAGGCGGGCGATCATCTGCGGCTGGGGCTCCACATCGGTGAGCCGGGCGCTGACCTCGACCAGCAGCCGGTCACCGACGGCGTGCCCGAGCGCGTCGTTGACGTTCTTGAAGCGGTCCAGGTCGATGAGCAGCAGCGCCAGATGCCCGCCGGGCTCGCCGCGGGCGGTCCGCTCGGCGTGCAGGTGCACCTGCTCGGCCACCTCGGTCAGCAGCGCCTTGCGGTTGGGCAACCCGGTCAGCGGATCCGCGTCGGCGAGATGCTGCTGCTCGACGGTCAGCCGGGCCATCCGGTACACGGCGAAGAGCGGCACCAGCACCAGCGGGATCAACGCCGCGCTGAGACGGGCGGCGGCGACCAGCACCGGGGCGAGCAGCAGCAGCGAGCCGGTGGAGAGCAGTTCGAAACCGACGCCCTGGCGGACCGTGGGCCACCAGCGGTCGCCGAAGCGCAGCCGCACCGCCCAGCTCACCAGGCCGTAGTTCACGACGAACCAGGCCAGCGTCGCGCCCCCGACGGCGGCCACGTCGGTCCAGTGCAGGTGTCCCCCGGAGAAGATGGTGCCCGGCCCGAGCTGGATGACGCCGTACGCGGCGGCGAGCGCGCAGGCGTACTGGCCGACGTTGAACGCGGTCCGCCACGCGGCGTTGCCCATCCGCCAACCGGAGACGATCACCCCGACAGCCTGCACCACCACCGCCGGGCCGAGCCCCCAACCGAGCAGGATCGCGAAGGTGAAGCAGGTGGACGGGAAGACCGCCGAGGTCTGCCGTCGCCCGGGTGGGACGAACGGGCGCGCGTCGCAGACCACCGCGAGCGCGGCCATCGTCCAGAACGCCACCGGCAGGCGGGACACCTCGTCGGGAAGCGTCGTGAGTGGACCGGCGGCGGTCAGCGCCGCCACCACGAGGATGCCGACGACGAAGGCGGCGAACGGCGCAGCCCGCCCAGGTGGGAGGGAGTTGCGCGGGTCGGCGACCTCCATCACACCTCCCGAGGACCGGTCGACGTGTCGGTGGGCACGTCGTGACCCAATGAAACGCCCTCGGCCCCGGGTTTCCCGGTATGACAGTCACGAATCGGTCGTAGTCGTAATTAAGTTGGTATACGCGGCGGCCACTCCGACGCGTGGCGGAGTCAGCCCTCGACTCGGGCGACCTCCCGCGCGGCGTCCGGACCCGCGTCCAGCAGCAGCCGGAACCCGTCCTCGTCGAGCACCGGCACCTTGAGGCTGGCCGCCTTGTCGGCCTTGGACCCCGGGTTGTCCCCCACCACGACGAAGCTCGTCTTCTTGGAGACCGACCCGCTGACCTTGCCGCCCCTGCTCTGCACGGCCTCGGCGGCCTGGTCCCGGGAGAAGCCGGCGAGGGTGCCGGTGACCACGACGGTCAACCCCTCCAGCGGGCGCGGGCCCTCGTCGACCGCTTCCTCGGCCATCCGTACGCCCGCCTCGGCCCACTTGCGGACCACCTCGCGGTGCCAGTCGACCGCGAACCACTCCCGGATGCTGGCCGCGATGGTCGGCCCGACCCCGTCGACCGAGGACAGCTCCTCCTCGCTGGCCGCGTCGATGGCCTCCATCGAGCGGAAGTGCCGGGCCAACGCCTGGGCGGCCGTGGGGCCGACGTGCCGGATGGAGAGCGCCACGAGCACCCGCCACAGGTCGCGTTCCCGGGCGACGGCCAGGTTGTCGAGCAGCTTGACCGCGTTGGAGCCGAGGCTGCCGTCCTTGTTGACGAAGAACGGTGACCGGGACAGCTGGTCGGCGTCGAGCTGGAAGAGGTCACCCTCGTCGGCGATGATCTCCGCGTCCAGCAGCGCCGCCGCACCCTTGTAGCCGAGCACCTCGATGTCGAACCCGCCCCGGCCGGCGAGGTGGAACACCCGCTCCCGGAGCTGGGCCGGGCAGCTGCGGGTGTTGGGGCACCGGATGTCGACGTCGCCCTCCTTGGACGGCGCGAGCGGGGTGCCGCAGGACGGGCAGCTTGTCGGCATGACGAACGGGCGGGCATCGGCGGGCCGCAGGTCGACCACCGGACCGAGCACCTCGGGGATCACGTCGCCGGCCTTGCGCAGCACCACCGTGTCGCCGATCAGCACACCCTTTCGCTCCACCTCGCGGGCGTTGTGCAGGGTGGCGAGCGCGACGGTCGAGCCGGCCACCCGCACCGGCTCGAGGACGGCGAACGGTGTGACCCGACCGGTACGCCCCACGTTGACGTCGATGTCGAGGAGCTTGGTGGTGACCTCCTCGGGCGGGTACTTGAAGGCGATCGCCCAACGCGGGGCCCGACTGGTCGAGCCCAGACGACCCTGGATGGAGACCGGGTCGACCTTGACCACCACACCGTCGATCTCGTGCTCGACGTCGTGCCGGTGCTCGGCGTAGTAGGCGATGTATTCCGCCACGCCGGACAGGTCCGGCACGACACGCCACCGGTCGCTGGTCGGCAGCCCCCACGCCTTCAGCGCCCCGTACGACTCGGACTGGGCCGTGGGCTGGAAGCCCCGACGGGCCCCGATGCCGTGCACGACCAGCCGCAGTGGCCGGGAGGCGGTGATCCGTGGGTCCTTCTGCCGCAGGCTGCCGGCGGCGGCGTTGCGGGGGTTGGCGAACGGGGCCCTGCCCTGCTCCACCAGACCCGCGTTGAGGTCCGCGAACGCGGCGATCGGGAAGTAGATCTCGCCCCGGACCTCCAGCAACTCGGGGATCGTCGGGAACTCGGCGGACGGCGTGAGCTGGCCGGGTACGTCCCGAATGCTGCGCACGTTGGCGGTGACGTCCTCGCCGGTGCGGCCGTCACCCCGGGTGGCCGCCCGGACCAGCCGCCCGGCCTCGTAGGTCAGGTTGATCGCCAGACCGTCGACCTTCAACTCGCAGAGGTAGGGCACCGGCCCGCCCGCGTCCCGCTCGACCCGCTCGGCCCAGGCTGCCAACTCCTCGTCGGCGAAGGCGTTGTCGAGCGAGAGCATCCGCTCGGCGTGCGTGACGGGGGTGAAGTCGGTGGAGAACGTGCCGCCCACCCGCTGCGTCGGCGAATCCGGCGTGCGCAGCGCCGGAAACTCCTCCTCCAGCGCTTCGAGCTGGCGCAACTGCTTGTCGAACTCGGCGTCGGTGATGATCGGCGAGTCGAGCACGTAGTAGCGGTACTGATGTTCGGTCAGCTCACCGCTCAACGTGGCGTGCCGCTCCCGCGCCTGCGGCGTCGGCTCTGCGCCGGCCGCCGCCTCCTGAGCCCGGCTGACCTGCTGACCGATCTGCTCCTCGGACACCCCGCCACTTTCGGACACGCCTGCGACCTCCCTGATCACGCTACTAAGGCACGGTATCGGTCCGGGGTGACAATCCGCCGCCCACCCGCAAGGAGGCCGGAACGCGGCCCGTTGATCGACTCCAGATCGCCGATATCGGGGTATCCGCGCGCCCAGATGCCCCCAGATCGGTGATCTCGAGTCGATCACGACGCACTACCGCGCGCCCAGCGCGTGCGCCCAGCGCGTGCGCCCAGCGCGTGCGCCCGTGCACGGGCGGCGGTGTCGCCAGCGGGCGACGGGGGTCATGACGTGCGAGGATCGCCGGACGAAGCGGCCGGCGCGCCGCCCTGACGTGGAGGTGGCGATGAACGAGGCGCTGCTCTGGGCGGTCGCGATCCTGCTGGCGGTGGCCGCCGGTTGGGCGTGGAACAGCTGGCGGAGCCGGGCGGCCACGCGACGCTCGACCGACCGACGCTCGACCGACCGTCCCGGCCGGGGTGCCGCGACCGGCGGGGGCGGCCGTCGACCCGCGCCGCCGAGGCCGCGTGGCACCGACCGACCGGCCGGTACGACCCGCTCCCGGCAGACCGATCGTGCGGCCGACGCTCCGGCAGCGGGCGAGATCTGGTGGGCCGATGTGCCGTACGTCGACGGCAGCGGCTCGAAGGTGCGGCCCTGCCTGGTCCTCCGCGTCGATTCCCGGGGCGCCGACGTCCTGAAGATCACCAGTCAGGACAAGAGCGACCGGGACGACCACGTCCGGATTCCCACCCGGGAGTGGGATGCCGACGCCGAGCACGACAGCTACCTGAGCCTGACCGAGCCGGTCCGGGTCAGCCTCGCCGACTTCGCCGACCGCGCCGGCCGTTGCGACGCCGACCTGTGGCGCAAGGTCCGCAGCCTCCGCCATCTGCCCGCCGGCTGACGCCAAGCTCAACCAAAGGCCATCCCGACCCCACGCCGTAGATCCACTCGACTTCCACGAAACCGGCCGGTCCACCCGCCAGCGACAGCCCGACTTCCAGAAACCCGAGTCGATCACCCCATGACCGGCCACGGGCCGCATCACCCCAGACCGGGCGCGGCCGCGTCAGGCGAGCCAGGCCGCACGGGCCGGCCGCACGGGCCAGGCCGCACGGGCCAGGCCGCACGGGCCAGGCCGCACG